>WJLK01000056.1 GCA_014728565.1 Candidatus Pacearchaeota archaeon | reverse complement strand
CACTAATTGCCAATCAGATAATTTCTACTCAATAACTTAGTTCTAATTAAATCTTAGAATAATTCCACTAAACTAAATTATCTCACCAAAACCTATTAATCTCCAGTGATTATGGATATTTCTTGCAAAACCTACAGAATCACCCTTTATAGGAACTACAGGAATTCTCAACTGAAGTTCAATTTCATCCTTATTAATCTTGCTTATTCTTCCAATTGTGATTGTTGTATTAACTGAGAGCATTATTGTCTCACTTAATTTTAAATCCTCGATTTTAGTTCTTTTTTCTTCACCAACCATTTCTGGAAATAAACTAAATCTTAATTTTATTTTATCAGAAATTTCAGGAAGATAACCAATTTTTGAAACAACACTTCCTGATAGAGAATCTGATTTAGTAATTACATTATCAAGCTCTGTTTCAAAAGCAAGACTTCCTCCAGGACTTGCTTCTTCAATAGAATGATTCCCCCTATAAATTGAATTTATTTTTGTTCTTATTGTCTTATAAGAAATCTGATTAGCATGTTTTTCAGTGATTCCTGGCTTTATCTCAATTTCATCTCCAATTTTGAAGGTCCCTTTTTTAAGAACTCCTGCAATAACTCCTCCATGAAGTCTTGAGATTTCAGTTCCAGGCCTGTTAATATCAAAACTTCTTGCAATTAAAAATTCAGGAGCAGATTGCAAATCTCTTTCTGGAACTTCTATAGAGAGCAGATAATCTCTGATTCCATCAATATTAATTCCCTGCTGTGCACTAACTGGAATTATTGGAGAGTTTTCAGCTATAGTACCTTTTATAAAATTCTTAATTGCCTTGTAATTTTCCATAGCTTGTTTTTTATCAACTAAATCAATTTTATTCTGAATAATAAGTATTTTATCAACATTCTTAGCTTGTAAAGCAATTAGATGCTCTCTTGTCTGAGGTTTAATTCCCTCATTTGCTGCAATAACTAAAATAGCTGCATCTATTAAAGCAGCTCCACTAAGCATTGTTGCCATAAGCATCTCATGCCCAGGGCAGTCAACAAAACTAACATATCTTTTCTTACCATCCTTTTCAATAACAGCATCAGCATAACCAAGCTTAATTGTTATTCCCCTTTTTAATTCCTCTGAATGAGTATCTGCAAACTTTCCAGTAAGCTGAGAAAGAAGAGTGGTCTTTCCATGATCAATATGCCCAACCATTCCAATATTAAGCATTTCCAAATCATTAATATTCATAAAATATCCACATCAAAAGCTTTTTTAAAGGTTTTTAAAAAACAAAAAACTGGCTCGCTAACTCTCCCTAGTCTTTTAAATACTCTGCTCATAACCTCCTCCTACTCAGCTATTCAGCAGTTATTAAAAATACTATTAATTAATAATCCAATTAATTATCTACAAAAAACAAACTAACCAGAACTCTTAACTTCCTATGATGATTGTTCAGCTGATTCTCCTGCTCCTTCCTCGCCAGCTTCCTGTTTTTTAAAAAAATCCTCAAATTTCTTCTCACCCTGTTTCTTGACAATAGAATTCACCTGTCGTGTTTTCAGAGAAATTTCCTCCCCTCTAATAGTTTTTCTTAATCTTATTCCCTTTCTCCTGTCTTTCATTCCAGGACCATAAGTTAATAGTTTTCTGTGATAATAAGTACCTTCTAATCCTTTAAAACCAGCAATTCCAGATAAATCAGAATGACCTGTTATCTCAAGTTCATAACCTTTTAAATCACCAGAAACATCCTCTCCTTTAAATATATCTCCTATTTTTTTACCCACAAGTGCCTCTGACTCTGTCTCTAATTTATGAGTTTTTCCCTTATCTGAGATATTTATTTTAAAAGCCATTTTAAACTTAATAATCTATGAAATAAATAGTTTTTAAATCTTAGGGTTAAGTTCCAGTCACATTTCATAAACAACTTCTAATCCTTTTCTTCCTCCTCTAGAACTAATAAAAGGAATTCTAGTGCTGTCAAACCAGGAATGACCCATTCCCTGACTATAAAATCTTAAAAAAGCTTCAGCAGAATTTCTTTTTGCTAAACCTCTCTTACCTGAAGGATCATATAAACTAGCCATCATTCCACCTAAACCAGTTTCTCTGCTTAATAAATAAGCAGATAAATTACTATGTCTTAAAATTAATTCCCTATCTAAAACAACTAACTGTCCCTCTCTATCTCCTGAATCTTCTGCTCTTCTAAAACCATCCAAAGTTCTTAAAAAATCCTGGGATAATTCAAGAGCACTTATAACTGATTCCTCTCCTCTTGACCACCTTCTATTCTCAACAATTCCATAAAGTCTTGCATAATCTAAAGCATCTCTATCAATAACCTCTGGAAATCTTCTCTGAAAATAAAATTCTAAAAGTCCCTTTCCTGTACCACTATAATCAAGTAAATCCTGATTTGCTAATTCTTTTAAACCAATAAGAACTGCATTTAAACCAAAATCCTCCATTGCTCTCCTAGTTACTAAACCTTTTTGAAGAGCTGCATTAACAACTTTTGATACTTCCCGAGAACTCTTAGTTTCAGCGTTTCTATATCCTGGAAGCTGTCTTAAAAAATCCTGAGTTGCATCCAGAGCTGTTTGAACTGCACTCTCTAGATTCCCAGAAGTCCATCTATTATTTACATGAATTCTCCAGAGTTCCAGATAAGGATAACTGCTTCTATCAAGCAAACCAGGATATTTCCTAGAATAATAGAAATCAAACGCTGCTTTTGGTGAATTTCCAGTTTTTAATCCATATATACCTTCTGGATCTACAAATTCCTGTAATAATCCTGAACAACCATTCTCTACAAGGAATTCTTTTAGAAATCCAGACATTCTAAGAAAACTATTCATAACATCTGCAATTTGGTATTCATCACCAGAAACCTCAGCCTCCTCATAACCTTTGACTTTAAAAAATGAATCTTGAAGAGCTCTCAAGGCTATATCAACAGATCTCTCTCCTTTTTTCCATTTTTCAGTTTGCCTCAATCTATGGGATAATTCAGGTGCTACTCTTTCTGCTAATTCTGTTAAACCTCCTCTAATAACTGGAGAGCACCAAAATCCACCATTAACAAAATCCCTATAAGGTTTTGTTGTTCCTGAAGAAACCAAATGAGCTAAAATACCTCTAAGAACAGGCATTGAATTCTTATCAAGAACTCTCAAAGGATTAGGAACTTCAAAACCAAGCTCTCTAGCTCTCAAAAATTCAGCATAACTATCTCTCAAAGAATTAGACCTCCTAGAACCATAATCACTAATCAAAAATCCAGGAATAATTCCACTTCTCTCTCTCAAAACTCTCATAAAAACCCCAGTAGAAAAAGGAATCTCCTGTTCCTGTATTCTCTGGCGAAGAACAGGATTCAACCTTCCAAGAATATTACTAACACTTGATTCAGAAAGGCCCAAAGAAACTCCTACCTCTCTCATTCTCATACCATAACCATATCTCAAACAAATAATCTGAACAGACCTGGAATCAAAACCTTCTAACAATTTACCAACTCTTGATGAAACATGCTCATAACTATCATAGTCTTCTAAATCAGGAGATTCAGAAACAAAAAAAACCTCCTCTGGATTACCTTCTTCCATATCATCAAGTTGCCTAAATCTTCCACCTCTTCTTCGAAAACCAGTCCTGGATCTAAAAGAATCAACTATTGAATCATAAGCATGTTTCCTTAGGTATACTTCAAGAGGCATTTTTTCAGGATCCCACTGCATTATACGTTTAGGTTCTTCATATAGCAAATCAATTTCAGCTTCATCAGGAGTAATCTGAACTGATAATCTTCCTCTTCTAATAAGACTCCTAACAATTTCACTCCGAGTTTCTGTTCTAGCTACTAAAATTTCATTTAAAACAGAGTTATCACCTGTCCTCTGATATTCAAGTGCAAGTTTTTCTAAATTTGTTATCTTAAAATCAATCATTTTACAATAAATTAATACTCAATAAAACTTCTTTAAATATTAACTCAGGTCCAAAAGTCATTTTAAGAAAAATTCTTTTCAAAGTATATTTTATAGAACTATTAATCATCTTATTTATTCAATTATCAATACCCATCAGATGATAAGAATAACCCTTAAAAAAATCATCAGAATATACATGTCCATCACAAACAGATTCGTCACAACTAACATCTCTTGAAATTCTTATAAAATCTTCATGACCGTGAACATAAAGTAATGGATAAGGAAAACCTTTTTCTGAAAAATGTTCTCCAATTCCATAATGTTTTTCCCGAAATCTGCTCACTGACATTTTTAAATAAGATTCTAATCCAGCTCCTGTAAAATCTCTTAAATCAAGAGCTACTCTCCTTACATCATCATCACTAACTCCTCTGTCAAAATCAAGATAAACACAAAGAAAAAATTTTCTTACTCCAACTATGTTATAAGGTAATCCTGATTCTCTGATTTCAACCTGAAACCAATTCTGTCTTGCATCTTTAGCTGAATAAGTTCTTAAAAGAGGATCTTCCATAATTCCAGAGAAATATATCCATATTTAAATATTACTATTTAAATAAATTTCCTATCCAACCAAAAATCTGAGATATTAAACTCTCTTCTTTACACCTGCTGTCTTTACAAAGATTGCTCTTACACTCATAATTATGCTCGCAATTGCTGTTTAATTCTAACTGTTCCTTAAATCTTCCACTATCTGAACAATACTCTCCATTTTTTACACTACCTATACTATAGTAAAAACCATCTGACATGCATAACTTAGTCTGGATTTTAGGATGCTCTATACCAGAATCAGATTCTTCAATTTCTGATATAACTCCCTCTTCTTCATCTTCATAGCTTTCCTGAATATCTGATTCAACAGTTCCCTCAATACAAGCTTTATTTTCACAACCATTTTCACAAACATTACATGTAATTTTTATATCTGAAATACAATAAGAATCACTTGTTCTAGGATTTTTACAAACAGGATTTGTTACATGAGTACAGAGGCTTTTTCCTAAACAGGAAGTTGTTAAATTTTCACTCCCACAATCTAAGTCATTATAACATCTAGGAGTATTTTGAGGGAAAACCTCAGAAATTTCATCTTCTAATTTTATACAACTTTGATTTTCACAACCATTTTCACAAATAGTACAACTAAAAACTTCATGACTTGCACACTTGCTCTCTGATGTTCCAGGATTTTCACAAGTATAACTAACTTCTGATTTATTGCAAAACTGAATTCCTGAACAAAAACTAATATTTTTAACATAATTTAAACCACAATCAGAATCTTTGTTGCATTCTACACTATCTCCTGTAATTGATTTATCAATACACCTGCCACGAGAATTGCAAGTCTGTCCATATCCACAAAAACCACAATTAATTTCTGTTCCACATCCATCATCCCAGAAACCACATTCTTTTCCTAACTCAAAACAAGTTTTTGGAATGCAATCTGATGCATTAGAATTTCCAGTTCCACTACAATAGCAATTATAAATATTAGAAGGACAATAACAAGTTCCTGGGTAACACATTCCTAAAACAGATGCTTCATAAGGATTACAAGGCATACCATCATAAACTCCATATGAATTTTTTTCACTTGTAATTGATTTTACACAATTTCCATGACTACATATCTCTCCCTCTGGACAATTCCCACAATTAATTTCTGTTCCACATCCATCATCCCAGAAACCACATTCTTTTCCTAACTCAAAACATGTTTTAGAAATACAAACCTGTTCATCTGAATCAACAGGAACACAATGACCATAAGGATGAGCATCGTCAACAACACATTTTGCTTTCCAGTTATTCATCACTCCACAAGGATCCATTACAGTTGCAGGAATAGTACAGCTAGGAACATCAACTATTCTTCCTGTAATACTCCTAGAATTTCCAGAAAAAACAGCATAAATAAAAGACATTAATAAAATCACAAATAATAATCCAGCAACTCCTAATTTAAGATTTTCCCTATTCACATGCCTCTTTTTCATAATATAACTATAGTTTCTATATATAAAAATCTATTTCTTTTAAAATCAGGATAAATTATCCTCAAGTAATAAATCAATCCAGTCAATAGCTTTCTGCTGTTTCCCATTTCTTTTATGCCATGCTCTTGCCTTACCAATTGCAAATCTTAAATAAAGATACTGCAGATAATCAGAAGTTAAAAAACCAGGGTCAGCAACTGAATCATAACCCTGTTTAAATCTCTCTCTTGAATACCTGTCTTTAAACCACTTTAAAAAAGCTTTTGAAAAACATCTTCCTTTCATACGAGGCCCTATTGAATCAACATCAACTAAATACAATCTGCCACTGCTTAATCTAAAATTTCCAGGAATAACATCTGATAGCTCAATTCTAGTCTCAGGTTCAGCAGGTCTTAATTTCCAGTATTTTTCAATGATCCTACTAGCTTTTTCATCATCAATTAAACCATTACTCAACAAATAATCAAGAGCTTTTCCAAAAATTTCATCAAAATCCTTTTCTACACTGCATGGAATTTTTGTCACCTCACCAGAAATTCTTCCAACTTCATATGCAACATTTCTATTATCATAATTGCAATCTCTTCCATCCAGATATTCAAATAAAAGATATTCACCTCTTCTTCTAAGTAACCTAGGTAATATTTTTCTAGGGCTTAAAAAATCAGAATAAAATGAAATAGCATCAGCATTACCATTACTACAAATTCTAAGAATAAATTCCCTTCCTCTATATCTAACAGAGTGAACCTCTTTTGTAAGTCCTCCCTGCTCTGGAACTATAAGCTCAATATCTGCATTTTCAAGAAGTTCATCAATTGATGGAATTCTAATTGATAGATCCATTTTCAATATTAATTAGAATAATAGTCAAATATATTTAAATGTTACTATTCAGTGGTAACATAGTAGAAAGATTTATAAACTCTTGATGCTATGTTATATAGTAAAATCAATAATTACTTCTTAAAAAACCTATCATAAAATAATAATATCCCTAAACTTAATACAAGAGGTATAATAAAACTATTAGCTCTGATTATAGGAAAAAAAACAACAAGAGTTAAAAAAGCAAATAAAACAGCAAAAAAACTTGCATTACTAGATACTTTTGTATACATGCCAAAAATAACAGGAATTGCAAACATAACAGCAAGATAAGCTGCAAACAAAGAGAGAGTGACAATTTTAGGCACTAAAAATGCAACAGCAAAACTACATACTCCAAACATCATAGTTATAATTCTTGCATAAAAAATTTCCTTTTTCTTATTAAATTCATTTTTCCTGAATAATCCTCTATATATAATAGTTGAACCAGAAACCAGAAGACTATCAACTGATGACATTATTACAGCAAGAATTGCAGCAAAACCTACTCCAACTAAACTTCCAGGGAGTATTTTTTCCATTAATAAAAACAAAGCCAAGTCCTGATTAATATCTCCAAGAAGAATACTTGCTGATAAACCAAAAAACAGTATAATAAGACCTAAAATAAGAAAAATTGGAATTGAAAGAAAAAAAGAATTTCTTGCTGTTTTAGGAGTTTTAGCAGAGACAATTCTCTGCCAGTTTGAACTATCTCCTAAATAAATAAAACCACTAAGAAAAATAACAGCAAAAAACCATGCAACACCTGCAAATGCAAAAGGATTTAAATGACCCTCAGGAACATTTGCAAGTAAATTTGAAATTCCATCTACCTGAGCATAACCTGAAAAAAACATTATAACAAAAACAACAAGTATTATCCAGAACTGAATAAAATCAGTTATTATATCTATTTTCAATCCTCCAATAGCAGTATATAATATAGTAATTCCAGCTGCAAATAACAGTGCAATTGTATAATTCACTCCAAGAAGAACACTTGCCAGTGAAGCTATTGCAACTGCCTGAGCAGCTGTCCAGACAACTATCAAAAATATCTGCATAATAAAAATGATTATCTTGTTTTTTTTATCAAATCTTTTTTCAAAAAAATCAACCAGTGTATAAGCTTCATATTTCTCTCCGATTTTCTTTATTCTTCCAGCAATTAATCCAAGTAAAACAGCACCTGTCGCCAGAGAAATTGGAATAGCCAATCCATAACTAATTCCGCTATTATAAGTTTCAGATGCTATTGCAACAGTAGCTCCTGCTCCAATCATTGATGAGACACTTGCAAGAGCCATCATCCATAATCCTGTTTTTTTCTTATTTACAAAATATGCCTCAATACCCTCTTTACGTGAAAAATACCATGCAATAAAAAACATCAGAACAAGATAAATAATTAGTATAATTAGTGTGATGTTCATTTTGATGTCAGGGTTTTATTGTTTATTTATTTTTTGATTTTCTGGAAATCTTAAATAATTCATAAACACCATAGAGTAACATAGTTCCAAATGCAAGAACTGTTCCTGTAGTCTGCTTTCTCAAATAACTCCTGCTTTTCTCAACATAATTTTGATATTGTGGATTTTGTTCTATTTCCTCAATTTCATCTTCAGCTTGCTTAACAACCCTGTCCAGAGTTCTTGCTTTTTTAATATCAGTGCAAAAACTCTCTTTCATAGTATTGCCAAAACCATCATCATAAACAGTTCTTAAATCATTATATTTTCTTCTCTCTCTTTTTAAAATCTCCAGATTTCTCTCTAAACCCTGTCTCTGTTGAATCAGTTCTCTGTTCTGCTCATGAACCCTGCACAATCTAGGAGTAAAATAAAATTGAGGACCTAACACAAAAGCTGTTGATAGAATTGCTGCTAAATAAAAACCTGTGCTAAGTTTCTTTTGCTCTTGATTCGAATTATCCTGAATTTCCATCAACCTCCAATAAAAAAGAACTAATTAAAACTTATAGCGATATATATCCCCTCTTATCTGTGATTATATGAAATTATTTTTCAAAGAAAAATGGCAGAAGCTTTGCTTCTGCTTTTCTCAGATGAGCATGAAAAGTTGAAAAACTCAAACCAGAAAGTTCAGCAAGTTTTTCAATTGATGTTTTTCTTGGATAATCATAATAACCATTCCTAATAGCAAGATTCATGGATTGTTTCTGCTTTTCAGTTAATTCTGGATTTTCCTTAATAATTGAAATATTCCTTACTTTCCTCTCCTTAATAAAATGGATTTTTGATGAAAATGCTTTTTCAAGAGCATTTATTGCTTTAACTAAATTATCTCTGGAAAAACAACCTATGTTTATTGTCACTTTTGCATTTTCATCAACCAGAGCTGGAGAGAGATGAATAACATCTTTGTTATAAACTTTCTTAGCATAAGGAGGCTCCTTTATAGTTGCTATAAAAAAATCTCCATTTAAATCAATATTAATCAGTCTTCTAGCTTTTCTTAAATCTCTTAAAAAAGCTTTTTTATTTTTTTCCTCACCTAAAATTATTCCAGTGAGATTAACAATAACACATTTTTTCTCATAATAAAAAGAGAGTGGAAATCCAAATAAATTTATCTTATACTTAAGAGTTCTGCTACCAATTAAAGCCCTGCTTCCATCAAAAATTATCTTAGCTGTCCACATAATAACACGATATATATTGTGTTTATAAAATTAACTAGAATCTCAAATTAATTTGAACTAAGAATACACCCTTAACTGAGCATCTCCCTGTCCATGTCTGACAGGCAGGCTTAAAAAAGCTCTATTTCCATTGGATTCTTCTCTGCATAATTCCCACTCTCCAGCAGAATCATAACTAGCATCAAAACTACTATCTAAATAAGGGTAACTAACAGCATGAACATCAAAACCTGATTCAGTTCTTGTAAAACATATCGTTCCTCTGAAACTTGCTTCATGCTGTCCAACAATTGTATCAGAATCAACTAAAACAACCTCTCCACGAATATTGATTTGCTGACCAACTCCTAGTCTATTTTTACCTCTTCCACTAAGATATCTCAATGCAAAACTCAAACCATCTAAACCTTCAATTCCCATAAAAATACTTATATTATTAGTTTTTAAATTTAACTGAAAAAGAAAATCACTCACTCCTCTGTCCTCTTAAAAGATTATAGGATATTCTTAAAAAATATTCTAAATCAGTTCTATAAGAGCTTTCCTCATATCTGTCAAGATACTCCTCCTCAACCTGAAGAAGATGTTCAAAATCAGATAAAACAGGAACAGCATAGGGAACTCCAAATAATCCAGGTTTATACTGCAATGCTCTTTTCCTGTGACTTTCAGGAAAAGATTTCCACTGTTGACTGTTACGAGGACGTATACCCACAAGCTTCATATCACTCCTAAAAATATTAACTATTTGAGGAATTTCATCAAGATGATAAACTCTTAAAAATCTCCTCCATGGAATGATTCTCAGGTCATTTTTAGGCTTTCCCAAAGATGAAACTCCGTTTAAACTAACAATCTCATCAAAACTTCCAATACCATCAACCATTGTCCTTATCTTAAAAACCGGAAATTCCATGCCATCTAATCCAAGTCTGTTATCAATATAAAAAAGACTTTCCATAATTAAAAACTAAAACAAGAGTTTAAAAATATTTTTAAACAGGTTTTATCTCAAACAACTCAATATTCATTGTCTCATCCTCAGAACTCTTTTTTGTCTGCCTGAGAGTTTTTCTTTTCAATAATCTGATTTTAAATCCTTCTTCACTCACAATAGATTTAATCAGATCATAATTTCCCATAGAACTGGAAAATCCTAAAATTAATCTTCCATTTTCTTTTAATCTACTTTTAGCTCCATGTAAAAATCTTTTGAATAAATTATATCCTGGATTAAAAACTGACTTTTCAAGCATAGTTAAATTCTTATCATCCTTTTCTTTATATAAAAAAGGGATGTTCCAGAAAATTGTATCGAATCTCAATCTCTCTGGAATAGAATCATAAATATCACTTTTAATCACCTTTAATTTATCAGAAACTCTATGAATTCTTGCATTCTCTCTTGTGTTCTCAATTGCTTTTTGATTTATATAACAAGCAACAACTCTTGCTCCTCTTACTGCTGCTAATACAGCAATAACTCCAACTCCACATCCAATCTCCAGAAAATCTTCTTTTTTAAATGGAAATTCCTCAGCAAAAAACTCATTATCATTAAAATATCTAGGAGAAAAAACACCAGGATAAACTATAAAATCTTTCCCAAGAATCCTGACTTTATATTTTTCTTTTTCCTTTTCAGAGTCTCTCAATGCTTTAAGAGTATTTTCAACATAAAAGTTTTTATCTATCATTATGAGCTTTAGTTACTTCAAGAATCTTCATATCAACAACAAACTTCCCAGCTTTCAGATTTCTTTTAAAATAATCAATTAACTTCTCCTTGTTGTTCTTATACTCTTCCTCATGATTATCAAATATAAGTTTCAGAGTTTCAAACAAATCTTCAAAAGAATCAAAATTAACTTCTGTTGGGCTTGTATACTCTCTGATTTTGTGATTTTTAATCAATTCATAAACCTCATCATAAGTAAATAGATATTTCTTATTAATCATTTTAGCAAAAGCTAATTTTATAGGTCCATAATCAGCTGTCTTTCCATTCACTACAAAAATAATTCTTCCATCTTCATTTAAATGAGAAAACATTTTTTCCACTGCTCTTTTTTTATTCTTGAAATAATAAAAAACATGAGAAGCTATAATAACATCAAACTTCTCTTCTAAATCAACAGACTCCCAGTCATTATTTATTAGCTCAACTCTCTCTGGAAGTCTAAAATCCTGTTTTTGTTTCTCAACTACAACATATTTCTCAAAATTCTTTGAAAGAATTTCAGCAAAAAAAGGATAGGTTCCAAGTCCAATCTCAAGACATGATTCACAGGGTTTATTTTTTAAAATATCAGAAATTTTTGAAATAATGACTTTTTTCTCATCTGTACTCTGAATAAATTTCTCATACCATTCAGGATTAAATTCTACCATTTCAAACACCCCAGGTAGGTTTTTCTTTTCTTTTTATCTGAGCAATCTTCTGCAAGGTCTGAATCTCATCCTGAGTAAGAATCTCCTTATTATCCTTGAACTGTTTAAACTGACCCTCGCTTATATCTGAGTAAAGATAATCACTATCCATGAGCTGCCTCTCAAAATTAATCCCTGGAATTGATATTGCAATTTCCATTCCTGTTCCAGCTTCATTTATTGACTGATTCTTATCCTGTATATTTTTAACTTTTCCAATTTTTTTCCCCTGTTCATTCATCATAGATGTTCCTGGTTTTAATTTTCCAGCTTCAACTGCAACTCCAAAAATAGCAGGATTACTGTTTCTGAAAACAAACTGATGTAAAATCTTGATTTTACTGACTGCTGCTAATTTCATTAATTTCTCTCTTTTAATTTCATTTCTTTTTTCTTCCTGATATTTCAATAAATCTTCAATTAATCTGTAAATAACATCATTTTTTATTATCTTTATACTATCAATATTTTCAATTTCATCATCCTCCTCTGTATTAAATCCCAGTATTATTGAGTTCTCAGGATCATTTTTAGAATTAGTCTGAGCAGAAATAACATCTTTTTTATTTATTTTGCCAATTCCTGCACTTATTATGGGTATTCTCTCCTCTCTTAACATAGTTATTAGTGCTTCAAGACTTCCTAGAGAATCTGCCTTTACAATTATTCCTTTTTCATCAGTATGGATTTTCTCACCAACCTCTTTTTCAAACTCTCTTTTTATATCCTCTAGATTATCTTCATAAATAATAAAAGGCATTCCAGAAAGAATTCCTTCAGACTTAACCAGTTGCATTCTTATTCCATTTGCAGCCTTTGTTTTTACAACTGGCTTGAATCTATTTGAAACAGGAAGTATCTCTTCCAGAACTCTTATCTTACTAATAATAGGTTCATCAAAACTTGCAATTGCTATTTCATCACTTTGTTTTAACTCACCATCATATAAAATAGCTTCTGCATACTGCATATCTTTTTGTTTTTTTATCTCAAGAATAACTCCTCTTGCTTGCTTACCTAGATTTAAACCAGTAGTAAGAAATCTCTGGCTTAATCCACACAACATCATTGTTAATTCCTGTATTCCCTCTCCTGTTTTACCAGAGCAGGGAACCAAAGCCAGCTCTGTTGTAAAATCTCTTACTTCATAAAAAATCTTAGCATTAAATCCATGGTTATGTAAAGCTCCTATTATAGTGAATAATTTTTCATTAAACTGGATTTTTATATTCTCAGCCTGCATCTCAATATTCTGTTTTAAATCTTCTGATTGTTTTCTCCATCCAGAGATATTATCAATTTTATTCAAAGCAACTACAAAAGGAATCTTATTAATTTTTAAAAGTTCAATAACTTCCTGAGTCTGAGGCATTATTCCCTCATTTATATCCAGTATTAAAATAGCAAGATCAGCAAGTGCACCTCCTCTTTTCCTAAGATGTGAAAATGCAGCATGCCCTGGAGTATCAATAAACAAAAAACCATTAAAATCAAGTTTTTCTTTAATGCCTTCTACTCTAGGGCATGTTTTTATAATCTCCTCAATAGGAACCTTAGTAAAACTTATTTTCTGGGTTATTCCACCTGCCTCTGTGTCATAAACCTTTGTTTTTCTTATACTATCAAGTATAGTTGTTTTTCCATGATCCACATGACCTGCAACTGTTATGATTGGATT
>WJLK01000055.1 GCA_014728565.1 Candidatus Pacearchaeota archaeon | reverse complement strand
TTAGTGAGTATAGCAATCAGAGGATTGAGCATGGATGATTTATTTATTATAAGAAGAGTGCGAGTTAAGATGTTGTCTTCTGAATTGATATAAGTTTTATTTTAAAAGATATTTTTATTTTTCAAAGCATTTTTTGAATAATCTATTCTTAAGCTACAAATTTTCACCAAAAAATTTATATAGGTTATTATTTTTTTAAGAAAATCAAGCTGAAATTAAACTTGATTTATGAAAAATGGCAACTACAACTTTTATTGCAATGGAATTTAATTAGTTGGTGCTAAATTCCAAGTTTTATAAGTGTTGCCAGTGATTTCTGATTTTGGTTCTTATTTTTGGATTAGATTTATATAATATAATAGCTAGTAAAAACAAAAGAGGTTAGATATCATCAACTGTCTCTTCCTCATCATCTATAAATTCATCATCCTCATCTTCATGATCTCTATAAGAGGACCTTGAATCTGAGTAACTTTTATCATATAAAAGCATACTAAACATAAACAAAGGTAATATATAAATATTTACAAGGAAAATGGCTATGTCAAGAAGCAGAAATAGAATAGAATTCAGATACAATCTCAGGCAGTACTGGAATTTGTTGAAAAAGTACAAATATCTAGCTTTGCTTATAGCATCTCTTTCAGTAATACTTCAGCTCAGGTTTTTGATTGAGAAATTTTTATTTAAATTTATAGTGGATAATGGAACAGAGTTTGCAAAAGGAGCTCTGCTTAGAAGTGATTTTATAGATGTATTGTTGTTAATAGGAGGAATATTCATCCTAATATCAGCTCTGGCTCCTATGTTTGTATGGTCTAGAGAGCATTTTTTAGTAAATTTAACAACAAAAATGATGCAGGACCTGAAAAGAAAGTATTTTAATCATATTGTTGGATTGCATCATGATTTCCATACCACTCATAAAACAGGAAGTCTTATTTCAAGATTGCTCAGAGGAGGATGGACAGTTGATAGATTAAATGATACTCTTGTTTACAGAGTCTCCCCTCTTGTTATAAATATAATTATAGTTACAGCTTCTATATTTTATTTTGACTGGATATCAGCAGTTATTGCAATTTTTGTTGCTCTTTCTTTTATAACTTATGGATTCTTTTTTCAGAGATTTCAGGAGTCAGCTAATCTAAGAGCTATTGAGGCAGAAGATTTTGAGAAAGCAAACACAAGTGATTTTATGACAAATATAGATTCAATAAAATATTATGGTAAGGAAAAATCAATAGACAGAAGATATGAAAAAATTATTACAGATACAAAAAAAGCCCATATTAATCACTGGTATTATTTCAGATGGTATGGAACTGTTTTGATATTGATTCAGTCAGTAGGATTTTTACTTGTTTTGTATTCATCTGTTTTAAGGTTTTTGAACAATGAAATAACACTCGGAAGCCTGGCTTTTATTTATACAGCTTATGCAGGTTTAATGGAACCTATGTGGAGATTTAATGATGGAGTCAGAGAGTTTTACAGGTCAATGGCTGATTTTCAGGATTTGTTTCAGTATGGTAAAATCCATAATAAAATAAAAGACACGCCTAATGCAAAATCTCTTAAAATAAAAAAAGGAGCTATTGAGTTCAGGAATGTTGGTTTTAATTATGGAAGGAGAAAGTTGTTTAGGAATTTTAATCTGAAAATAAAACCTAATGAAAAAGTAGCTCTAGTTGGACATTCAGGATGTGGAAAGACAACTTTAGTTAAACTTTTGAACAGGTTTTATGATGTTGATGATGGTAGAATTTTAATTGATGGAAAAGACATAAAGGATGTTAAGCAGGAATCACTTAGGAGTGAAACTGGAATAGTTCCTCAGGAGTGTATTTTGTTTGATGACACTATTTATAATAATATTAGGTTTGCAAGACCTGGTGCAACAAGAAAAGAAGTATTAAGAGCAATGAGGTTTGCTCAGTTAGATAAGATAGTCAGAGATTTTCCTAAAAAAGAAAATACTATTGTTGGTGAGAGAGGAGTAAGACTCTCAGGAGGTGAAAAGCAGAGAGTAAGCATAGCAAGAGCTATTTTAGCTAATAAAAAAATATTGGTTTTAGATGAAGCTACATCTTCTCTGGATTCAGAGACAGAGCATGAAATTCAGAAAGACCTCCGGAGATTATTAGAAGGCAGAACAAGTATTATAATAGCTCACAGACTTTCTACTATTATGAGTGCTGACAGAATAATTGTTTTAAAAAATGGAAAAATTGTTCAGCAAGGAAGTCATTCTGAGTTAATTCAACAGAAAGGTGAGTACAGGAAGCTGTGGAATCTGCAGAAAGGCGGATATATTAATTAGAAGATTTTTTAGTTAGTATTCAGTCTCCAACCATAGCTACTTATACTTCCATCTCTTTCTGGATTCCAGAAAGAAAATTCATCATGCCCAAATATTCCTATTGCTCTTGCAAGAAGTATTGATTTTTCTGCAAGATGAAGTTTTCTTGTTTTAGTTCTGCTATTAAGAGTGGGGTCATAAACCAGAACATTGTTGCATAGTTTTAGATAAAACTCTTTTTGTAGTTGAGAGGGTAGAGCAAAGGGATTCATCTCAAGAGGTGTATGATTATGTTTTTGTCTTTCATCTCTTATAACTGCCATGTAAGCTGCTATATCTTGTGGTTGAAAAAATTTTACTTTGCTTCCTTCGTTTATTGTTGACCATGTATATCTTATATTATATGTATCAAAGAGTGTTCTTCCTTTTACAGGCTCATTAGTTTCCTCTTCTCTTGATTCAGATGTTGTTAGACTAAGGACACTGGCTAGATTCCAGTCACTTCTTATCATTGGAACATGCATTAGTCTGAATCTGTATCTTGGCATTTTTTTTGTTCTTGATGGAACTTCTGCTACCAAAGTTCCTCCTTCATGTATAACTCTCTGAGCATCAGAATAGCTTTGTATTTTTATTCCTGGTTTTGCTATTCCTTCTGAGACTAAATGGAAGGTCATTTGCTCTGCATAAGAATAAATTCTTGCTCCTTCTGGAATTTCTCTAAAAGGAACTATTGCTCTTGTTCTGTCTGCTCCCTGAACAGGTTTCCATGAATAACCCACAAAATGAATATCCTCTTCCCTCATTGCTTCAAGTTGAGCAAAATCTCTTGCTCTTATCTGTAATGGAATTTCAGGAGAGTCATAAGCCTCTCTCTGAGTTTTTGGATGGCTCGATAAAATCAAATCTCCGTGTTTATAGCATTTTCTTGAAGCTTCAGCTCCTGTTCTCGCATCTCTATAAAATCTTCCAGGAATTAACTGAACTCTTATTTCAATTGCATCTTCATCAGGGTCTAGGTCATGAATTCTCTTAACAAGACCTCTATGCCTGTAAGCTAGGCCTAGATTAAGATGCCTTATCTGAGCAGGTGCTCTTTCCTGAAAATAAGATTTTTTTTGACTCATTTTTTATTTCTAAATTTAATTAAATTAACATAGAATATTATTTATATTTTGATGGTGATATTTATCACCTCATTTTAGAAAGATTTTTAAAATGTATTCTGTTGTTAATTTTATGTTTGATGAACTTAAGCAAGCTGGATTAACTGAGAATGAGTGCAGAGTTTATCT
>WJLK01000054.1 GCA_014728565.1 Candidatus Pacearchaeota archaeon | reverse complement strand
GAATACAAGAAGCATAGACATAAGTTTAATTCTGCTAAGCAGTTTAGGATATGGTTTAATAATAAGATTCATGGAGGGCTCAAATATAACAGGGGAGAAACACCCGAAATAGCCCTCAAAAGATATATTAATCCTGGCATATGGATTAATTTATTCCTTAGGAGGATTGAATGAAAAGAGTAATGACAAATAGCATGCGAATAAATATCAGGACTCTACATTTAACTTCAGAATGAAATATCTTATTAAATTCCAACTTTATATTCAAAGTATTTATCATAAGGAATATTCCATGAAGAAGCTTCTTGTTTTGAGGTTTTTTCCATTATTTTTCTGAAAACTCTTATTGAATTTCCATGAGCTGATATAGCAACATTTACTTTTTGTTTTTTCATGAATTTCAATAGATTATTGATAAATATTTTAACTCTTTTTTCAACATCTGCAAATGACTCTCCATTTGGAGGTCTGACATCATAACCTCTGTGCCATCTGTCATACTGTTTTTTTCCATGTTTATTGATGATTGTTGAGTGTCTTTTTCCAGACAAATCTCCATAATCTCTTTCAATCATACGATTGGCAGTTATGATTTCTCTGCATTCAGGATGATATTTTAAAACAGGTTTTAGAGTATTTTTTGATCTGGAAAGTTGAGTTTGAAAAGCAACCTGAAATTTTTTATTTTTTAGTTTTTTTGCAATAATTTCTGCTTGTTTTTTTCCAAGAGCAGTTAATCTGGAGTCTTTCCAACCAGTGAAAATTCCTTTTTTATTGTAATAAGTCTGGCCATGTCTGAACAAGTAGATTTTTAGTTTCATTGTAAACTTCTTTTATTAAGAAAGAAAAGGATGTTTTTAAATATTAAGAATTTCAATCCATTCCTGCCATTCCAGGAGGCATTCCCATTCCACCTCCGCCCATTGGAGGCATTCTTGGTTTTCCTTCTGATTTAGATGAGAGAACATCATCTATTCTAAGAATCATAACTGCAACTTCTGTTGCAGAAGAAATAGCTTGTTTTTTAACTTTCATAGGTTCAATAATTCCCTGATGCAGAGCATCTTCTATTTTATTATTGAAAATATTTATTCCTGCATATTTTTCTCCATTGTCATGTCTTGATTTTAGTTCAGTAAGAACATCAATAGGATCAAGACCTGCATTTTCAGCAAGAGTGACTGGAATAAACTCAAGTGCATTTGCAAATTCATTTACAGCCAATTGTTCTCTTCCTGAAAGACTATTTGAAAAGTCTCTTAATTTTTTTGAAAGCTCAATCTCAATTGCTCCTGCTCCTGCTACTATTTTTTTGTCTTTTACAACAGCAACAACATCTCCTAATCCATCTCTTAAGCTTCTCTCCATCTCATCCATTACATGTTCACTTCCTCCATGAATAAGAATAGTAAGTGCTTTTGGATTTTCACAACCAGTTACATAAGTCATTGACTCATCTCCTTGTTTTATTTCTTCTACTTTCTGAGCTTTTCCAAGTTGTTCCTGAGAGAGTTCATTTATATTTGTTATTATTTTAGCAGAGGTTGTTCTTGAGAGATTTTCCATGTCTGATTTTGCAACTCTTCTTACTCCATAAATTCCTTCTTTAGCTAGATAATACTGGACAACATCATCAATTCCTTTTTGACAGAAAATGACATTTGCTCCTGAGTTTTTTATTTTTTCAACCATTTTTTTCAAGAGCATTTCCTCCCTATCCATGAATTCCTGTAGTTGAGAGGTTGTTGAAATTGATATTTTTGTATCACCCTCAAGATTTTTTACTTCTAAAGCTTCAGAGACTAAAGCTATTTTAGCATCTTCTATTTTTTTCGGCATGTCAATAGATGTTCTTGATTTATCTACAACAACTCCTCTAATAAGCTCTGTATCTTCAACTCCCTCACTTTTGTTCTTAATTATCTTAATATTGTCCATGTCAATTACATTTTTTTCTTTTATTTGATTGACTGCTTTGATTATTATTTCTGCGAATTTATCCTTAACAGCTTCTGCACCTTTTCCAGTCATTGCAGTTACAACAACATGTTTTAGAATATCCTCTCTGTCAGAAGAGTCAATACTTAATTCATTTAGAAATTCCTTAACTTTTTCAGTAGCAAGATTATAACCTTTTGTAATCATAGTGGGATGTATTTTTTGATCCAGAAGTTTTTCTGCATTTTCAAGTAATTTTCCTGCGAGCATTACTGCAGTTGTTGTTCCATCTCCAACTTCGTCTTCCTGAGTTTTAGCAATTTCAACCATCATTTTTGCAGCAGGGTGTTCTATTTCCATCTTTTCTAGAATAGTAACACCATCATTTGTCACAGTAATATCTCCAACAGAATCAACAAGCATCTTGTCCATTCCTTTTGGACCAAGAGTTGTTTTTATAGAATCAGAAACCAGTTTTGCAGCCATGATATTGTTTCTCTGGGCGTCTTTTCCAATTGTTCTCTCAATATTCTCTGGCAGTATATAAATTGGTTGTTTGTCTGTCATTTTTACTCCCAGTAAACTCCAAAAATTTTATCTTTAACAGGATCTCCTGTTAGGTATTCTCTTAATCTAAGTTCACCACCTGTAAGTTCATACACATCCTCTGGTCTTAATGGAACAATTCCTGCACAACGAGAACCATCTTCAGTTCTTTCATTAAGTGCTGTTCTTATAAATTCATCAACACTGCTTTCAAGAGCTCTTAATTCAGGAATTTCATCACCTCCATTTAGTCTTGCAAATTGATCATTATATAATAAATATAAATGCCCTTTTAATCTTGGATTCTTACCAGTTCTTAAGATTCTTAAAGATTCTATTGCCTGTCCTGCTAATTTCTGATAATCTCTTTCACTTGTAGTTGTTGAATCAATCATTTTTATGAAAACTTTGTATAAAATACCAAAATCAGTCTGTTTTTAAATTTTAATAACTTCAAACATATATGCTATGAAATATATTTTAGGTTATAATGTTCCTATGAAATCTTCAATAAAACTATCATAACTTATTTCAAATATTTTTTTAAATTTTTTTTCAAAATCTATTTTTTTCATATTTTTTGAATGTGAGTCAATAAACCTCAAAAATTTATTTTTTCCAAATCTCTTTGTTAAATATTTAGTTGCATAGTAATGAACAATATACATCTCAGGGCAGAGTTTTTTATATCTTAATTTATAGAATAGTAGTTTTTTTGCTTTTTCTCTGTTCAGGATTGTGTCTCCTTTATAAGTTTTTCCAGGTATCTGACCTGCAACATACATAGCAAGGCCCTCTGTTAACCAGTAAGCTCCTTTGTAGAGATTTAAAAAATTTGAATAAATATGATTTATTTCATGAGTCAGAAGCATCTCAAACTTAGCAGTTCCTTTATATTTTTTATAAGATTCTCTAAAAAGTTTAGGAACCCTTATTACTATTATCTTACCTTTTAAACTAACTCCCTTAACCCAGGGTTGATAAAATTTTTTTGATCTTTTTTTAAAATCCTTTTCTGTATGGGAAATATATATTTTAAAAAAATCACAGTTTTTCTTAAAAAATCTTTTATTCTTATTGAAAGAGAAAGAGCATTTTTTTATTATATCTTTTGTAAGCTTTCCTTTAATATCAATTATCTCATAATTTTTTGTTTTATGACTCTTCATATTAAGTGCTGTTTTAGTTAGTATAAAAATTTTCTTATAAAAATATTTAAATAACCCTTTGAATTAGTAAAGTTGTAAAAAGAGGTATATATAATGGTTGAGAGAGATTTGCAGTTCACTACGAAAATCAAGCAGGGAGGAATATTTAATTATAGGGATTTTTATAGTTTTGCTTATGACTGGCTGGCAAGTCAGAATTATGATATAATAGAAAAAACTTATACTGAGAAGGTTTCTGGAGAGTCAAAACAAGTTGAGATAAAATGGGAGGCTTGGAGAAAAATCAGTGATTATTTCAAATATGTTATTCAGATTGAATGGATGATACTTGGAATGAAGGATATT
>WJLK01000007.1 GCA_014728565.1 Candidatus Pacearchaeota archaeon | reverse complement strand
GGAAAATATTCCTCTATAAGTTTCTTTTTATTATCAAGGCAGTTCCAACTCGCAGTCCCACTGTCAATCCACACATCAGATACATCTGGAATTCTTTTGTATTTTTTATTATTTTTTTCAATAATAATATCATCAATCCATGGCTTATGTAAAGAGAGATCATCAAATTTTCTTCCTGTTAGTCTTTCCAGTTCTTTAACACCTCCTACAACAATATAATCACTATCATTTTCTATATTAACCCATACTGGAACAGGACACCCCCAGAATCTCTGCCTTACAGCTGTATTATCTCTTAAATTTTCAGCCCACCTGTTGTAACTCTCTCCTGCTTTTTTAGGAACCCAGTAGACATCTTTATTAAATTCAAGTAATTTATCAATAAGATCTCCTGTTCTTAAAAACCACTGTTCAGTTGTTCTGAAGACAACAGGTTTATGACTTCTCCATGAATGAGGATATTCATGCTCTACCTCTGTTGTTGCAAGCAGATTTCCTTTTTGCTTAAAATAATCAACAAACTCTTTATCATCTATTTTTGCAGTCCACCCTTTAAATTTTCCTTCTGTAAATTCTCCTCTTTCATTAAGAGAGTTATAAGATTTTATCCTATATTCACGAGCAACCTCTTCATCTTCTGGACCACATCCGGGAGCACAATGCACTAGTCCTGTTCCTGAATTTGTATCAACATACTTCTTACTTAAGATTACTGAATGTGTTCTTGGAGATTGTTTTTTCAGTTCTTTATAAACAGGCATATCTTCTTCTAAGAAATGCTCGTATTCCTGACCTTCTAGTTTATCTCCTTTAAATTCTTCTACAACC
Organism: Candidatus Pacearchaeota archaeon; assembly: GCA_014728565.1. Classification (GTDB taxonomy): domain Archaea; phylum Nanobdellota; class Nanobdellia; order Pacearchaeales; family GW2011-AR1; genus ARS1285. Next base: position 16,436 of record WJLK01000007.1, on the reverse strand, counting down.
TCATATTTCTTTCCAATAACAGAATTCATGAAGATTCCAGCAAGAACCTTTGCTATAATCCAGTATTCATTTTCTACCTTTATCTTAACATAATCAACTTCTGGATTAACCATTATTGCGAGATTAAAAGGTATTGTCCAGGGAGTTGTTGTCCATATCAAAAAATATTCATTCTTACTATTCTTTTTCTTAAATTTCAAAAATATAGAATCTTCTTTAACTGTTTTGTATTCAAGTTCATGTTTAGCAAGAGCAGTTTCAGTTTCAGCATCCCAGTGCATAACTTTCTCGCCTTTGTATAATCTTCCCTGCTCATCAGCCTTTTTAAAAAACATCCACTGCCCATCTATAAACTCTTTTTTTACAGGCATATATGCATTATCAAAATCCATCCATATTCCAAATCTCTTTAAATCTTTATTCATTAATTTAGCATGCTGGATTGAAAAATTCATACAAGATTTTACAAATTTTTTTAATCCAAATTTTCCAATTTCCTCTTTTGTTTTTAATTTCAGTAATTTTTGTACTGCATTTTCAGTCGGAAGCCCGTGCATATCATAACCAGCTCTATCCCAGACATTAAAACCCTTTAACCTCTTATAACGCATAGCAATATCCTTCAGAGAGTTGTTCCAGGCATGTCCTATATGTATTTTTCCAGAAGTATATGGAGGTCCCTGGAGAAAATAAAACTTCTTTCCATTTTTATTCCTTTTTTTGGATTTTTCATAAATTCTTTGATTTTCCCAAAAATCCAATATTTTTTTTTCTATTTCCTTGAAATCTTGCATTTTACATACTTCCTTATTGTTATTTAATTTTTATTATTTTTAAACCTGACCATTTCTTAATAAATGATACTGGAATCCTTTTGCTAAAGCTTCAAATCCTGAGTGTAATATATTGCTGTCTACTCCAACTGTTGAATAAACATCACCATCTCTAAAAAATACCTCTGTTCTTACTGCACTTTGTTCCTCTGCTAGACTTGCAAGTCTTGTAACATAATTTACTAGATGCAGATCTCTTACTTCATCATATTTATCTTGCAATATAATTTTTAAAACATTAAATGCAGCATCAATTGGACCTCCTCTAACTGTTTGATCTCCTTCTATCTCCTGTCCCTGAACATCACATATACAATAAAACCAGGATCTTTCACTCCCATTTTCCTCTCTCCATGAGTTAGAATTCCATCTTTTTATCCTAAATAATTCTGGGAACCCATTGAAATATTTCCCTATCAATAGATATTGTTCTGCAGGCATTGCTCCAGCATCATATCCTTTTGCTTCTAATCTTGCTAATTCCTGAAATAATTGTCTTGCTTTTGTTTCAAAACCTCCCCTCCCTCTATCTAAAGATATTCCATGTTGTTTTGCTATCTCTATGATCCCTGTGCTTCCAGCTAATTGATTTAATACATATATCCTATGATTGCCAAATCTTTCTGGATCTGTATGTTCATAACTTGCCCCTCTAGTCATAGCACTAATATGCACTCCTCCACTATGAGCAAAAGCATATCTTCCAGCATAAGGCTGATTTTCATCTTCCTGAACTCTGCACAACTGACAGGATCTTCTATAAGTTTCTGTTAATAATTTTAAAGTTACTCTTGGAAGATCTTCTTTTAATTTATCAGTATAATTTCCCATAAAAGTGGTGAGATTTAGATTTCCCACTCTTTCTCCAATTCCATTAATTGTTCCCTGTACCTGTGTTATTAAAGGTAATAATGCCTGAGTGTTTGCTAATGCCATATGACAATCATTATGTAGATGAACTCCTAATGATCTTCTTGCATCAGTTTTTTCTAATCTTTGTTCTAATACCTGTTTTGTCCTATTTGTTGTAGCTAATGCTTCTTGAGGCATTAATCCTCCATTAGTGTCGCATAATATTATTCTTTCAGCTCCTCCTCTTGTTGCACTGGTAATTACATCAAGTGCGTATTCTCTTTTTCTTTTATAACCACTAAAGTAATGTTCAGCATCAAAAAATACTGTTAATCCATTTTCTCTTAAAAATCTCACACTTTTTTCTACTTTTTCAAGATTTTCTTCACTTCTAATTTTCAATGCTCTTTCTACATGTTGAATATCTGCTTTTCCAAAAATACATGCATATTCTACCCCAGTTTCTAAAATTGCTTTGAGCCCAGGATCTTCACTTGGATCTTCTGTTCTTGAAGTAGACCCAAAAGCAACTATTTTAGAATTTTTCATTTTAGGAATGATATCCTTGTAAGTATCTCTAAGTTCTTGGTTTGTGGGCCACGGCAGTTCTATGAAATCTACTCCTAATTCATCTAATAAAATCGCTAGTTCTCTACGACTTCTCATATCAAATCCTGAGGATTTTGCCTGTTCTCCTTCCCTTAATGTGCAGTCATATATCTCAATCATGATAAATTCCTGCAAGCTCAGAATAATCAGAGCCTGCTCATATAATAATTATAATAATCAGAATACCAGCTATAATAGAAATATTTTCAATCTTGCTGATTGCATTTATAGCTGTTTTAAACATTGTATATTTTTTAAGAATAAAGAGTTTTTAAATATTTTTCTTTATAATAAAAAACCACAATATTTATATAGTTACCACTACAAAGTAACATTATAGATAATCAGAAAAATAGAAGATAAACCTGAGAGTAATAAGAGACACATGAATTAAAATCAACTACATGAAATTGCAAGCAACTTAGGCTGTAGTTAATATAAAAATGATAAAAAAATTCCTTGAAAATAAAAAATTAGTAGCATCTATTGTAATAATAGTCTTGCTTATCTTTATTTTATACTCAGGAATTCCTTTTATAAGTGCTTTTTTTGGAGCACTTGTCCTTACTTTTATTTTCAGACCTCTGAATAAATATCTGAAGAAAAATAATCTCTCTCAAGGATTTTCAGCAGCTATTATTCTTATTATATCTTTAATTGTAATTATTATTCCTCTTATCTTTCTAATAAATGGTTTAATTAATCAGATAACTCTGTTGCCAGCTCAAATTGAAAAATTAAAAACTTTTGAATCAAGACTAAATGAAATTATTCCTCTTGAAATAGAACTTAATGAAGAATTACTAAAGAACCAGGTTGTTCCTATTTTAACTAATGCAATAACTCCTCTGTTTGCAAATATAATAAACGCTTTTGCAATCCTGTTCTTATTGTTTTTCCTGCTTTACTATTTTGTTATTTATGATGAAAAAATAAAAGATATAATTCATGATTTACTGCCTTTTAATGAGGAGAGTAAAAAAAGAATCTTCAGAAAATTTAAGGAGATTACTTACGCAACCATTCTTGGAACTTTTTTTATTGCACTGATTCAGGGAGGACTTCTTGCTCTGAATTTTTATCTTTTAGGATTACCAAATGCACTTTTTTGGGGATTTGTTACTCTTATTCTCTCTTTCTTGCCTATAGTTGGAGCACCTATTGTCTGGGTTCCTGCTTCTTTAATTCTTTTAATAGGAGGGAGCATAAGCAAGGGAATTGTTCTTATTGTAGTTGGAATTTTAATAAGCACAGTTGATAATATACTAAGGCCAATTATTAATGAGAGATACGGGAGTATACATCCTCTGATCTCAATTATTGGAATATATATTGGTATAATTCAGTTTGGAATTATAGGGATATTTATCGGACCTCTCTTAGTAGCTTATTTAATTCTTTTCTGGGAGCTATATAACGAGGAGTATATGAACAAAAAGTCTGAAATAAAATCAATAAGGAAGTAATTATTTTTTCCAATTAATAAAAACCACCAAAATTTGCATGGTCATAACCATCTCCTAAAAAACTATTAAAAATAAAGAAGTAATTACACACAATACTTATTATAAACAAAATTCTATAAATTTCTTTCATTTTGTAAAATCTTCAATAAACTGTCTCTCTAGAAAATGCAATTTTCCAGGAATAATAAAACAAAAAGGTCTCTTAATGTTTTTTTCTTTTAATTTTTCTAAAGAACTATAATGAATTTTGCTTTTATTTCCCAGCTTACTGCAAACCAGCAATTTATTAATGGAGAGATCATATTCCATGCATGCTTCTTTTAATTGAATAAGTGCTTGTTTAAATTCAAGACCTATATCCGCTAGAATAAGTGAGTGAGCATTTACTGTTTTATTTTCAATGACAGAGTCAATGAAACTATAAGGTTTGTATTTTTTACTCCATTTTGGAATGCTTGAGATTTTTCCAAATTTGTATAATTGCAAACCAGTTTGAGCTACTGCATCAAAAACACTAGCATTATAGAGAATTTTATATTTAACCTTTCCTTTTCTGCAATCCATTAAAAGACTTGTATGAGTTGTTGCAAACAGAGGACTTCCATAGACTAGAAGAGATATTTTATTTTTTTTAGCCTCTTTTATTAGAAATTCACTTTCTATATCTTCTCTTTTAAGCCTTTTTATTTTTTTCTTAATTAATTTTTCTAATCTGCTTATTTTATATGGAAAATCAACTGTATAAGATTCAAGAAAAATTTTCTTTGATTTTTGAATAACTTCTAATGATTCCTGAGTTAAGCTTTTTTCATTTAAAACAAGACCTTTTAGGTATAACATAAAATTACAACAGAAACTATACTTATAAGTCTTGCTCAATCTTTACTTTGTGCTCCCCACAGACATATGTCCTACCCACAGACATATGTCCTATCCTTCTTACACGTAAATTTGAGAAATTTCATTAACTCAAATTTTTCATTAATTATTAATCTGCAGATATTTTTAGCTCTACAGAGGAATATCTTATGAGACCTTTATCATTAATAGAGAATAAATAAATATTAGGTTAGACTTGTCTTCCTAAATTGTGATACAAGGACTTATTTTCTCTCCCCTAGTGACATATGTCACTTGCTTATACAATCAATATTTACTGTCTTTATATATCTTCTTAAGTAAGCTTTATCTTCTCCTTCTGTATAAAAAGGAGTATTCATCCAGCTATCAACAATCTCAAAAATTTCCTCAGAAGATAAGTTATCAGCAGAAATTCCTAGAAAATGGGTGTTGTTATGTTTTCTAGAAGTTTTTGCATCTTCTGGTTTTAAACATCTTGCACAATAAATTCCTATATATTTTGAAGCTGGAATTGAAATTCCTATACCACTTCCATAAACACCAATTCCTACTCTGTTGAAAATATCCTCTTTTATTTTTTTAGCTATTTTTTCAGATATTAAGGGATAGTCACATCTCTTACCACTGTAACATCCAACATCAACTACTTTATAACTTCTTATTTTTAAGAAATTTAAAATATCTTCTTTATATCTAAATCTCCTAGGATTACATCCAAAAACAATTTTTTTCCTTTATGATTTCCAATTGGAATTTTTATTCCATTTTTCTCAATTATCATGATTACTTTGTATTTTATTATAACTTACAATAACAACTATTGTCTTCCAATACACACTCTCCAGCAGGACAGGTTCCATTGCATATACCTTCTTTTCTGAAATAAAAACCACAGGGTTTTTCAGAATAATCAATTTCCTCTTCATCTTCATCATCTCCAGAACCTCCTCCAGAGCCCCCACCAGCAGCTCCTCCTATGAATTCCTGTTTTGGAGAAGATTCATTTGAAATTTCTTCTGTTTCTTCTGGAATTTCAGAAGAGCCATTTTTTGAGAGAGTTTCTTCAAACGAACTATCGCCTGAATAGAGAAATAAAAAAATAAAAATCACTAGCAATACAATACCAATTATAATTAAAAAAGAATATAAAATATCTTTTATTAAGTCCTCTTTCATTTTAAAGTTTTTTTGATGTTTTTGGTAAACCTCTTTTAATATAAAAAACTATCTAAGCAACTGTTGCATTATAAATACTTAGATGAGCGTTATCAAGTCTGAACCAGTTAGGCATATCCTGAATTAAATTAGAACCAGGATTATAGGTCTCATTAAAATATACATGATCAACACAAGATTTATCCTTGGTTGAAATTCCTACTATTTCTAACTTAGGTCTGTTAACTAAGGACTCTACACCATTAATATCACTGCTTAAATCACCTTCTAATCTCATTAAGAAACTAGGAGCAGATGAAGATTCAATATAATAAGAGTTCTGAGAATGTCCTGAAAGATTTGTTGAATCTGTGTTTGAGAAACCTGTATAAATAGTTTTATTTATTTTATTTGGAGCCAGAGCATTGGTATTGACAGTATAGACTGGATCTTCAAAACCCTCAATAGGAACTCTTGCTGTGAAATTTTTAGTTGAATTCCATGAAGCTAATCCTGCTAAATCTTCAATAAAGATATTAACCTCCAGGGTGAACTTAACATTCCAGGGATCCTCCTGTTCTATTTTAACATTTTCATTATTCATAGAAATATTCACATTTATAATATTGGCTTTTTTATTAAAAGAACTAGCTATATCCTCAAATAAGACACCTTCAGTAACATTTAACTCACTATTTTTTATATAACCATCAATAGTTCCTTGAAAGAAAAATTCTTCAAAATTTTCAGTAACATTATCAGTGTATGTTAAATTTTCAGATATTCTTTTTTCAATTAAAAACAAACCTCTGAATCCAGAAACATATAGTTTTCTTGGCAGATCTTGCTCAACAAGATATACAAAATTATTCATGGTTTTTACTCTCTGATTTATAGATTCCCTATTATTGACATAGGAATATATGCTATAAGAAATTAAAAATAAAGACAAAAGTGATATTGTAATTATGGTGAAAAAAACACCTTTTTTGTTCATTTTTTTATATTTCAACTCCATGATCTAACCTCCATATCTACTGAATACCCAAAGGGTATTCCAATAACTTCAGAATAACCAATAACTAAATCTTGGTCAGTAAATTTTGAATTTACTTTGCCATCACTGTCAAAATCTAAAGATTCTAATAATTTAAAAACAGCTTCTTGTATAGCATCATTTTCATCATACATTATAGAGGTTTCATTATAATAGCAATCTTTTTCTTTAGAATAATCATAAGGAACTTTCATTGTTGTATTTGTATCATCCTCGAACTGTATGAACCATTCACAACCCTCTGCATAAGCTGATATTGAGGAATATGATATCATTCCTTTTAAGAGAGTGTAAATTATTTTATTAGAAACAGAGCCAACTGTCTGGTTACTATGAGAGACACCTGTTAAAAGATTAATTATATTTAGAGAAGTTTTATTTATCAAATCAAGAGGAATTTTGATAGCATAAGGATCTCCTAATTTAATATATTCCTTTTTATAATCGCTGAGATTATAAAAAACAGCATCATCAACACTATTATTTATTCTTAAGAGACTTGTCCATCTCGGTCCTGAATATGAAATTGCAGTTGCTTCAACTATATCATATCCAAAAGGTACACTGAAGTTTCCTGTTTGATTATCTTCAAAAAGTCTTTCGACAGTTACATAAAGTCCTGATTTTATTTTGGGGATTGTATAGTTGAATTTAATATACGAGTCTGGATAGAGAAATGTTTTTACACCTTCAGTTGCATTAACTGTCTGTTCAAAATAAGATGCCTTTAATATTCTGTTGGCAATTTCCTGATATATTTTTTCAAGATTTCCTACATCACTATGATTGTACAATCCATTCCCACATTCTGAGATATTCTTAAGTAAATTTTCATCTGCCCCTGATCCAAATCCTACTGAATGAACCTCTATTCCATAATCACTATAAGCATCACATGATGCTTGTATTGCATCGTCCTCCTCATCTACACTGCCGTCATCATTAAAATCTGATTGAGCATTATTACATCTTGTAGTAGCATGACCATCACTCATAACTACCATTGACCAGTATCTTTTTTCTAAGCTACAGTTCTCATTACATCCATCAAAATTATCATTGTTTCCATCGTCACAATCTTCTGTTGAATTTTTCCATCCATCTCCGCAGACATTGCTTAAGGGAATTCCCTGTATTTCTGTAGCATTTAAAACTCTGTTATAGATTTTTATCTCATCTATAACTCCTGTAAAATATTCTCCATCACTATTGTCATCTCCATCATGGAACTTTGTTCCCTCGTTTCTTCCAATTTGTATATCTCCGCCGTGGTCCCATAACTGACTTCCACTTCCATTTGAGAATTCAACCCCATCAATATACCCTTTAAAAACTTCATTTTCAAGACTAGAAGTTCCATTAAGTACAAGAGCTACCTGATGCCACTGGTTATTGTTTATGCTAGATGTATTTAACCAGGTGCCCTGCCAATTACTCTCTCCAGCAGGTTCATTCCATCCTCCTACAAATAATTTTCCTTGATAGATGTATATATTTAATCCTCTTGAACCTCCTCCCTCCTCGTAAATCACCTGCTTATCTGCAATGTCTTTATCAGTAACATTAAACCAAGCTATTATAGTTCTTTTTGCATGAGTGTCAGTATTTATATCATCTGTATCAGGAACTCCTATCCAGTCATTTCCATCTAATTCTATTCCTTTATCCTCGGTTCCATCAACATAAACAGGATTCCCATTTGAGTTTCCGTCATTTCCTCTTCCACTTGAATCTAGAACATTATCCTCAAATTTATAATAAGCTACTATACCCTCATTACATTTTTTACATAAAATTCTTTGATAGTTACTATTGAATTCCTGAACTGCTTTATTAATGCCACAACAAATACAGGTACCTCCATTAGCATCCCATTGAGTATACATGTGATTTATTAATGATTCATTATCATCTGTCAAATTATGGAAATCATCATTTTCAGCTGAACTTTCATAACCTACTAATCCTATATTATTTCCAGTAGCATTTAATATAATATCTATTAAAACCTTAGTTGCATTTTTTGCTTCACAAATAGGACAGTTAGAATTGCAAGAAGTGCAGGAAAATTCATTACAACCCCAACCACAACCATCATCCATACTTCCTGAAATGTCAGTAACTGAAAAAACATCCACCTTTCTGTCAACACCATAACTAACATTTTTCAAACCTAATCTAATTGGAACTGTTTTCCCACTTAATTCAGAATAATTTAATTTAGATGATAAAGTAGAGTCATTTCTATTAATATATTCTTCATCATTAGTACTGCCATTAAACACTGTCACATTCCCAATTGTTAAAAAAGCTTCAAAACTTGTATTCATATGTAGAGAAATATTCATTTCTGTAAGATTACTGGGAATATAAAAACTGTCATATACATTGATTATTCCTTCCACTCCGGGAAAATTATACTTACCATTGCCATTAGTAAGATTCTCACTAGTGTATAGGACTTTTATATATCCTCCTGCAATATAGAGATTATTTCCAATAAATTCTATTAAATTCTCTCCCTCCTGGAAATGCTCCTGAGCATAAGCAGTCAAATTCCTTTTTACTGGTGTGAATTCTGTTGAATTTGGATAACTTCCAGAAAAATTTCCATTTATATAAATATCAAAAGGATTATTAACAGCAACTTCAAACCAAGCATCAGTTGCATTTCCACTAATATTAAAAATCAGAGAAATATTACCATCACCTATATAACCTCCAAAATAAAAATGTTCAGTAAAAGCCTTGCTTGATAAATAAGCTCTTCCAGAATAACCAGTCACAGAACTAAAATTAGTATTATTCTGTATACCACTTATAATTTTTCTTTCAATATTGATTGTTTCAGCATTTTTATAAGCACTGATGTTTTTACTTGCTAATAATTCTCCCTGACACCAAATTCCAATGTTGCTTGAATTATCACTGATATTTACATAATTTAAAATAGTCTTAGATAGATTTATAGAGATATTGATATTCTCAATATAAAGCTTTCCAATCTGCTCGAGTATAGTATCATTTAAATCAGTTATATTTCCATTTTTAATTAATTTTTCAACATACGAGTCATTTATATCTCCTATTTTTAGTGTAGACATTACCTCTATTAAATCACTTTCAATGTATTTTTCTTTTGGCGCATATAATACAAAAGGAACAACTATAAGCATTGTCAACATAATTACTGATAATGCCATTAATGCATCTGTACTGAAAAACACCCCTTTTTTTTGTTTCATCACATCTGTTAGGCTAGGATATCCTTTCTTTTAAGTTAGTTAGGAGAGCCCTCCTCTATATTTAATTTTGATATCTTCCAATTTATAAGTCTGCTTTTTCTACTTACTGCTCTTATACTTATAATATTTTTTAATATTATTAGTTAATACTCCCCTCTTTAAGGCGAGGAACTTCGTTTTTTTAATCAATCCTCATCCCATATATAAAGATAAGCTGTTACTGGTTTTTCTTTATATACAGTAAACCTTGTTATTTTAATAAGATTTGTGGAGGTTTGATTTGCATTTTTCCTTGTTATTCCTGACTTTCCTATTCCTTCTTTTTTTCCATCATAAAAAGAAAATTCAGGGTCAATGAAAAAATAATAATCATATTTAGTGTTAAACAATATCTTTGTTTTATCATAATTATTTTTTGTTAGATTATAAAAACTTTCCAATTTTGTCTCATTAATTTTATTATCACTTAAAATACCTATTTTTGTAACATTTGTTTCATTCCATTCTACTGGATGTCCTTCAGAAAATATGCTGTTTGTGATGAGGTTTCCATCATAAATTAAAGTTTCAATGATATTTATTTCACCACCACTCTGGTTTAAAGAGTATATATAGAAGACACTTAAAACAAAGATGAATATACTAAATCCAATTATCAAGTCCATTCCCCAGGCCTGTGCTTTTTTACTGATTAAGTAAAATTTTCCCATTTTCTTTTTTTATTTCATTATTTCCTTTAACAAGATTTCCTGTTGTATTAAATACAGGAAGTGCTATAGCTTCTCTGGTATCCTTAATTCTAACATAAACCATATTTTCTGTTATATTTATTTCATATTCCATCCCATTTAATTTCTCAGGAACTTTGAAAGTTCTTGAATAACCATCAATTGATTTATGAGCAAGAGAAATCTCATTTTGAACATCTAATGCAGTCTCTCTTACAACTACTGTTTTTCTTTCTCTTATTCTGTCAGACATATTTTTCTGGATTATTAAGAAAAAAACAGTAAAAAAAAATAAAATAATTCCTATTAAAAATAAGAATTCAATTGCTGACTGAGACTTTTTATTAATCATGTTATATCTGTTACAGAAGCCTCACCCTTTAAGGCATTTATTTCAATTTTTCTTATTCCCTGTTTTGCCTTTAATGTTCCTGAAATAGGAACATTACTTGGAAAAGCAATAGAAGCTTCACCTGAATGGGTGTAAACTGAAAAAATAACAGAATTTTCATCAATTTCAGCACCTGCTATATTTTCTGGAAGATAACAATTTATTGTTGCTTTAGAAGGAACTCCTTTGTAAAATACAGCCTCAGCTGTTGAAATTATTTTGTTAGCGCAATTTTCAAGCTGATTCATCTTAATCCTGTCCTTGACTACACCACTATAAACATATGTGATAATGATTATCCCAGTAACTGCAAGGACTACAAAAGACATAATAATGAGATACTCAAAACTAATCTGGGATTTTTTCATTTTCTCTTTTTCTTTTAAAAAGAAAATACGTTAATAAAACTTGTTGTTTTATTAAATTTTGATTATCAATAAAATTTCTTAGCATAATCAATACCTTTATAAAATTTGTAATTTTAGTGATTTTATATAAAAAGATTAAAATGAAAAAAGAGGTTAGATTCTTTATTCTCATAATAACTCTGATTGTAATATTTGTAATAATCTTGAACACAGCAATATTTGTCTACAGATACAGTGGTTTTACAGGATTTTCAATAAGCAGTAATTTTGCTAGTAATTATGCTCAGATGCCTCTTTTTTCAAAGTTATTCCTAATGATTCAGTGGATTCTGCTTATTTTATTAATGTTATATCTTACTTTAAAAGATAAGATAAGTTTTGATAAAAAAGATGAATTAGCAGGATTAGATCTAACATCAATATTAAAAAATTCCAAAACTGATTTGGATGCACTCTACTCTGTTTTAAAATTAAAAAAACAACTTAGATTAACAACAATAGCTAATTTATTTAAAATAGAGAAAGAACTTGCAATGGAATGGGGAAAAATCCTTGAATCAGGAGATCTGGCAGCTATTGATTATCCTAGATTCGGAGGCCCAGTTCTAAAGATACCTGAGAAAAAGAAAACAAATAAAAAAAATAAAAAGAAAAGTCTTTTTAAGAGAGAAACTCAAAAAAAAGAAAACCTTAAAATAAAACAAAATACTGATTCCAAGGATGTTTCTAAAAAAGAAAAAAACTGGATAGTTGCAATAATTCTTTCATTTTTCCTGGGGATTTTTGGAGTTGACAGGTTTTATCTAGGATATAAACAGGCAGGTATAATAAAATTATTTACTTTAGGAGGATTAGGTGTATGGGGTTTTATAGATCTTGTCCTGATTATAACTAAAAAAATAAAACCAGTAAATGGATACTATAAAAAAATGGAGAGTAAAAAAATAAAAAATGCCAAATGAACAGTTAGTTAATTATTTTTTGAATTATCTAAAAAAAGGTTATAAAGAGGATTCCTTAAAAAAAGCATCTGAAAAACAGGGATGGCCTAAAGAAGAGGTTGAAGAGGCTTTAAAACGAGCAAAGAGTAAAATATCAAAGACTAAAATAAAACCTGGGAAACCAGAAGAAGAAAGAGAAAGATCTGAAATCAAGGAAAAAAAGCAAAGTCTAGAGAAACCAGAAAAACTAAAATCTGAAAAAAAAGGTGAACCTTCTTCTGAAAAACCAGAAGATGAAAAACCAGAAGATGAAAAACCAGAAAAAGAATTAAAAGAGAGTCCTGAAGAAGTTAAGAAAAAAAAGGATATAAAAAATAAGACAAAACAGTTAAAGGGAATAGAGACAAGAGAGTTAGGAGGAGATATCCTTGACAATTATGAAGTAGAGATTGATAAAGCAAAAGTAAACATTGAAATAAAAAAACAGGGAAGCACAATTTTTTATGACCTGAATGTCCCTAAAATTGGAATAGCAACAGCATCTCTTTTAAATGAGATGAGAAACGAACTAGTATCTGCAACAACTATAAGCATGAAAGAAATTGCAGACCCATCAGCATTTAATTCAATTAAGAGAAGGTTTATGAAAGAAGCATCATCTTTAATCAAAAAAAATCTTCCTAAGATAAGCCAGGAGACTGAGGATTTCTTAATAGGAAAGTTAATACAGGACATGCTCGGACTTGGAGAGATAGAATTCCTAGTAAATGACAGTGCTCTAGAAGAAATAGTTATTCCTAGTTCAAAAGAACCTATTAGGGTTTATCATAAAAAATACGGATGGGTTATTACTAATCTGATAATTCCAAGAGAAGATCAGATAATTAATTACTCTAACATTATTGCTAGAAGAGTTGGAAGACAAATAACAGTTTTAAGTCCTCTATTAGATGCCCACCTAGTTAGTGGAGATAGAGTAAACTCAATTTTATATCCAATATGTACAAAGGGAAATACAATAACAATAAGAAAATTCGCAAGAGATCCTTACACAATAGTGGACTTAATCAATAATAAAACAGTTAGTATGGATGTTTCAGTTATTTTGTGGTTAGCAATAGAATATGAAATGAACATTTTAATTTCAGGAGGAACAGCATCTGGTAAAACAGTTGTGTTAAATGCATGCATGCCATTTATTCCACCAAATCACAGAATTATAAGTGTTGAGGATACAAGAGAGTTGATGTTGCCTGATTTTTTATACTGGACTCCTCTAGTTACTAGGATTCCTAATCCTGAGGGAAAGGGAGAGGTATCTATGTTGCATCTACTTGTCAATTCTTTGAGAATGAGACCTGATAGAATAATTTTAGGAGAGATGAGAAGACAGGAGGAAGCAACAGTCTTATTTGAAGCAATGCATACAGGACATAGTGTATATGCAACTCTTCATGCAGATTCTGCTGCAGAAACAATCAATAGACTGACTCATCCTCCTTTGAATGTTCCTCCTAATCTACTGAAAGCAGTTGACCTCAATATTGTTATGTTCAGAGATAGGAGAAAAGGAATAAGAAGAATTCTTCAGATTGCTGAGTTTGAAGCAGAACAAGAGAGTGCAAAACCAAATATTCTTTATAGGTGGATTCCAGAAGAAGACACAATAATAAAACACGCAGAAACATCTAAATTTTTCGAGAATATAGAAAGAAATACAGGCTTATCAGAGAAAGAGTTAGATGAAAAATTAGAGGAAAAAAAGAAAATTCTCTCCTGGTTGATTAAGCATAAAATAAGGGATTTGAATGATTTTGGTAAGGTGATGAATTTGTATTACACTAACAAAGAACTTCTTAAAGATTGCATGGAAAAGGATGACACGAAAATGATTTTGGGAGGTGAATAATGAAATTTCGTATTCCATTTACTTTTTCAGATATCGCAGGATTAAAGAAAAAATCAAAATTTTTTTCACGTTATATCAAACACAGGAGAGAAACTAAATTAGGAGATTCTTTAAAAAATGCAGATATTTCTATGACAAGAGAGGAATATCTGTCCATAAGTCTGAGAACTTTTGTAATTGCATTTATTTTTCTTTATATATTCATAACAACAATCCTTATTCTAATAAACATTAAATTTTCATTTCTTTTAGGTTTTGCACTTTCTATTGTATTCTCTTTTTTTGTTCTTTTTAGCCAACTTGTTTATCCAAAAATATATGTTATGAGGAGACAGAGAAATATAGATAAAAATTTAATCTCAGCTTTAGAGGATATGCTAGTTCAGTTGGATTCAGGAATACCTCTTTTTAGTGTTCTTGTTAATATCTCATCTTCAGGTTATGGAGAACTGAGTTTAGAATTTAAAAAAGCTGTAAAAAAAATAAATGCAGGAATTCCTGAGCAGGAAGTAATTGAAGAACTAAGTAAAAGCAATCCCTCACCTTTTTTTAAAAGAACCTTATGGCAGATAAGCAATGGGATGAATGCTGGTAGCAACATGTCAATTGTAATAAGAGATAGTATAAAGTCTCTTAATGAAGAACAGATGATCCAGATTCAGAATTATGGAAATAAGCTAAATCCACTCATAGTTTTTTATATGTTAATAGCAGTTATAATCCCTGCACTTTCAATAACTTTCCTTACAATTATTTCATCAATGTTAGGTATGCCAAAAAACATAACTACTGTCTTGTTTTTAACTTTATTTGTATTTGTTATTTTAATTCAGATAATGTTTCTTGGAATTATAAAATCAAAAAGACCTAGTTTATTATGATTAAAAAATCTGAAAAGCAAATTGAGAGAGAACACCTGACTAAAGCAGTATTTATAGGACTGGTTTTAGGACTTATAATAAGCACAACTCTTATTTTTCTGGGAAAAAATATTTTTGCCTCGATTTCTGCTTTTTTTGGAATCCCGTTATTGTTTTTTCTTTTCTTCTATTTTAAAAACTATCTGAATAAGACAACAAAAATTAAAAAAATGGAGACTGTTTTTCCAGATTTTTTACAGCTAGTATCAAGTAATCTTAGAGCAGGGATAACAATAGATAGAGCAATGATATTAAGTGTGAGAAAGGAGTTTGACCCTCTTGATAAAGAAATTGAAAAAACTGGAAAAGATATAACTACTGGAAAAGATATTGATACTGCCTTGCTTGAGATGTCAAAAAGAATAGGTTCTGAAAGAATAAAAAGAACAGTTCTCATTATACTCTCTGGTTTCAGAGCTGGAGGAAATATAGCAACTTTGCTGGAAGAGACTTCAGTTAACATGAGGGAGCGCGGTTTTGTTGAAAAAAGAGCAGCATCAAATGTTCTTATGTATGTAATCTTTATATTTCTAGCAGTATCTGTAGGAGCTCCTGCATTATTCTCTCTCTCAACTATTTTAGTTGAGATTTTGACAACATTATTATCAGGATTACCAGAAGTTTCCACAAGCGAGATGGCATTCACCTTACAAAAAATAAACATATCACCAACTTTCATTATTTATTTTGCACTGGTTTTTATGATTGTGACAGATGTTCTAGCCTCTTTAATAATAGGTCTTGTAAGCAAGGGGGATGAAAAGGACGGGTTTAGATACACAATACCTCTGATAACAATAAGTATCGTAGTATTCTTTTTAATAAGGCTTATCCTAGGAAACTACATGTCAGCCTTATTTTAATCAATAGTTTTTTATACTGTATTTATTTTGTAATTTTATGAAAGATAAAAAGAAGGTTAAAAAAACTGTTGATAAGAAGAAAGAAAATAAAAGTTCAAGTTCTAAAAAAGTTATTAATAAAAAAAAAGAAACTAAGAGTTCACTTTCTGAAAAAACTACTGATAAGAAAATAAAAACCATTTCACCTTCTGAAAAACAAAAAAAAATAATAAGAGTTTCTACTGGAATAAGAAATTTT
>WJLK01000006.1 GCA_014728565.1 Candidatus Pacearchaeota archaeon | reverse complement strand
AGTAATATCAGGGATGAATTTTATTTTTACATATTTATTAAGAATATGTGCATGTTTTTTCAGACTTGTAAAGTCAGATTTTCCTGGCTGGCCCTGATGAGCAATTACAATTATTTTTGCTTTTTTCTTTTTTAATTCTTTTATTGTCAGTGCTGAGGATTTTATTCTCTCTGATTTTTTTAATTCAGCAATGTTTGAGTTTAGGTCAGTTCTTAGAATGACTGTTTTATTTCTAAAATTAAAATTCTTAAGAGTTTTCATTTTGAATTTTTGATTTTTCCTCTTTTTATAGTAAAAGAACTAAGTATTTTAAATTTAACTTAAGCAGGGAGTTGGTTTAATAATCTTTCAAAATGAAATGATAATGCTTCAAAATATTCTGCATTTAATTCCATTGATTTATAGACATCAGGCATAAGTGTTCTTTTAAATGCTGTTCTAAATCCAGGATGATTTTCAGGATTTTTAATATAATCTATAATCCTTTGAAGTGATTCTGCATTTATTTTACCCTCTTCGTATGAAGTCATTTTTGCTTGTACATCATTTAAAGATGCGTTTCTGTGTAAATTTGAGAGAATATATTCTAAGTCAAATAAATCTGTTGGTTTTATTGAATCTCTTCTTTGCATTCTGCCTAATGTTGCAGCTATCTTGTCAGCATAAATTTCAGAAGGTGTTTCAACTTTTAGTGGTGAAAATTTTCCTTGGGTTTCAACTGGTTCAAAAGATTTTTGATGATAGATTTCTAATTTTCCAGCTGGAAGACCTCTTTGAAGTGAGTAACTTGCTCTAATCTGTTTATCAGGAGTTTTTAATGCAGGGGCTATGTTTCTGTCTCTTACTTTTATTCCTCTTGTTAGAATTTCACAAATTTTCTTTTCTAGATCAGGCAAATCAGGACAGACAAAATCCAAATCATTTGAATATCTTGGAGAACCATATACAAAATGTAATGCTCCTCCACCCTGAAAAACAAGATTTTCTCTTAAAAAAGGATTACTAGCACAGCTATATAATATAGCTTCAAGAATCTCGTCTCTTGTTTTTAATACATCTGGTTCCATAATAATCAGGGACATTAGATTGTTTTTAAATCTTACGTTATGTAACTACTTTATAGAAATTACAATAAGATTTAGAGATTTTATAACCTTTCTATTAATTTCATCATATCAACTAATCTGCAACTATATCCATACTCATTATCATACCAGCTAAGTATTTTTACTAGATTTCCTCCTAAAACCTGAGTAGAAAGAGCATCAATTACAGAGGATCTTGAGTCTCCTATTATATCAGTGCTTACAAGTTCATCTTCACTATAACCAAGAATACCTTTTAGTTCTGATTCAGAAGCTTTTTTTAAAACTTCATTTATTTTTTCAACTCTTGCAGTTTCTCCAGTTTCACAGACAAAATCAACAATACTTCCAGTTAGAACAGGAACTCTCATTGCAAGACCATCTAGTTTTCCGTATAATTCAGGAATAACTTCTGAAACTGCTGTTGTTGCTCCACTAGTGGTTGGAACAATATTCATAGCAGCTGCTCTTCCTCTTCTTAGTTTTTTATGAGGTGAGTCATGAATAGCCTGATCACTGGTGTATCCATGGACAGTTGTCATAAATCCTCTTAAAATTTCAAATTTGTCATTTAGAACTTTTGCCACAGGTGCCAGACAGTTAGTTGTGCAACTTGCCATGCTTATTATTTTGTGTTTTTCTTCTAGTTTATTGCTATTTACACCTGGAACAATTGTTACATCAGGATTTTTTGCAGGAGCAGAAATCAGGATTTTTTTTGCACCTGCTTTGAGATGTTTCTTTGCATCATCTCTTTTCCTGAATAATCCTGTTGATTCCAGAACAAAATCAACTTTTAGTTTTTTCCAGGGAAGTTTTCTTGGATCTGGCTGAGAGAGAACCTTTATTTTTTTATTGTTAATTTTTAAAAAACCCTTTCCTGCCTGGATTTCTTTGCTATATCTTCCATAAGCACTGTCATTTTTTAGTAGATAAGCAAGAGTTTTTGTGTCTGCAAGGTCATTTACAGCCACTATATTTAGTTTTTTTTCAAGAGCAACTCTTAAGAAAGTTCTTCCAATTCTTCCCAGACCATTAATAGCAATATCCATCTTTTTTATAATAGTAAAAATTCAGTATTATTAATAAATCTTTCTGAGATTTCAGTAATTTAGCAAGTAAATTTATTTAATTACTGTGTCTAATTCTCTAATTTGCCTGAAGTATTCATCTAATAAACCTTCCTGTACTGCTCTGCATGTTCTGTCTATTAAAATTACTATTTCTTCTTGATCTTCATGATTTAGACTTACTGGATAATTTCTGCATCCTTCTGGTCTCATAGGGTAAATTAAACATTTGTTATCTGATAAATTTGGACAACCACCCTCTACACTAAGGTAAACCCACTCTCCTATTGTTTCAGTTTCAAGTTTCTCACCCCTAGTTACAAGTTCTGTTTTTTCAGGCCTGAAGCATATTCTCCCATGTCTGCAGCAGTAACTTTTACAAACTCTTGAACAGTATTCAGAGGTTATAGAGGCATTAGCAGTATCAACAATTTTTCGTAATTTAGCAAAAGTTTCCATAAATCTAGAGTTGGATTTTATTTTTAAAAATTATTATAAACCTTTATTAATAATCATATTTATATAATAACATGAAATCTAAAAAAGCTCCAAAAAAAGGTGAGGGAAGAGGTGGCAGAGAGATGCATTATTCAGTAGGAGCTGTTATAAAAAGAAATAACAAGTATCTTCTTATTGGCAGGAGTATTTTTCCAAAAGGATTTGCTGGAATTGCCGGACATGTGGATAAAAATGAAAATGAGACTGATGCTCTGATTAGAGAGGTAAAAGAGGAATCTGGATTAAATATAGTAAGCTTTAAATTACTTTATCAGGGAGAGCTAGACTGGAACGAGTGTGTTATGGGAGTTGGAGTTCACTACTGGTATTTGTTTAAGTGTGAAGTTGAGGGCAAGGTTAAGAAAAATCATGAAGCAAAATCAATTGGCTGGTATTCACCTGAAGATATAAAGGAATTATACAAGAAAAAGAAGCTTGAGAAAGTATGGATTTTCTGGTTTAGGAAGCTGGGAGTTTTGTGAATTTTTATAAAAAGTTATAAATAGGTATTTTTCCAGTAAAATCACAGATTGATATTTGGAAGAAGAAAATCACTGGAAGATTCCTTTGGATTAGGATTTTCAGGATTACCAATGGAATAAAATGAAAATTAATAATTATTCATTTGGAAGCATGGTTATTAATAATAAGAAGTATGATTATGATATTATTATTTTAAATAATCAGGTAATAAAATGGTGGAGAAAAAAAGGCCATTTTATGCAGTTAGAAGATATTACTTCTTACATTGATATTGAGAAGAAAAAACCAGAAATTATGGTTATAGGAAAAGGTTACGAAGGAATAATGCAGGTATCCGATGAAGTTAAAAAGTTTATTAAAGATAGGAAGATTGAATTAATTATTAAAAAAACTCGAGAATCAGTTGAAGTTTTTAATTCAGAGAATAGAAAAAAGATTGGTTTTTTTCATCTGACTTGTTAAAATTCAAATTTTAATGTTTTAGTTTCAATTTTAAGAAACTATAATAATTTTCTTAATTGTTTTTTACCTAAGGTTTCATAATTTTGAAACCAAACTTTTTAAAAAATTTT
>WJLK01000053.1 GCA_014728565.1 Candidatus Pacearchaeota archaeon | reverse complement strand
GTTTTTTAAAGTACATTGATTCTATAACTGTATTTCTTTTATTTTGCAATAAAAATTTTGCAATTACATGCATAGAATCATAAACTTTCTGAATTTCCTCTATTGATAAAAGAAAATCATCCTTATCAGAATACATCTTTTTTTTATTAACAGCAAGCCACATGATATTATCAAAATTAATAAATTCATAACTGAGTTTTTTTGCAACCTCTCTTGCAAGTGTACTTTTTCCAGTTCCTATCTGTCCAAAAAATATCAGTAACATTTTATTACAAAATGTTTTAAGTATATATAATTATAGCCTAATGAACTTTAGTGAATAGTTCATCTAGTTTTGAAGGAATTTCTAACGAAGATCCTACAAGTTCATCAGGTCTATAAGCCTGAAGCTTTGCTTCAGGATGCCAGCCGTAAGTAACTGCAATTACTCTTGAACAGTCTTGGTGAGCAAATTCTATATCCTGAACAGTATCTGCAATATAGACAGTTTCATCAGGCCCTGCATCAAATAACTCTCTAGCTTCTCTTAATGTTTCTGGATTAAATTTTTCTGTTGATAATGAATCACAACCCAGTACTCTATGAAAAAATCCCAATAAACCCTTGTCTTTTAACACTCTATTTAAATAACTCTCAGACTGCCCTGAAAGTACTGCATTATTATAACCTTTCATAAAGATAGTTGCAAGAGTATTAGCAACACTACTCTGAATTTCCGGCATTTCCTGAAGATAATCATTATGTAAAGGTTCGGTCTCACCTAATCTTTCTGTTAAACCTAACCTGCTTATATTCTCTCTCCAGTTTCCACTAACCCACTCTCTAAAACTTTCAAGATCTTCCCATTGTTTTTCTACACCAAGTTGCTCACATATTCTATCATAAAGTGCGTGGTATCCTCTAATAGAATCTGCAATAGGTCCGTCAAAATCCCATAATACTAATTTTGCCATAATTCTCAAGAGCCAGATGATTTTTAAAGCTTTCTTAAAGTTTTTTCACTTCTTCCTTATTAAATCCATCATGGATCTTCTCTCATATTTCAGAATTTCTCCTGTTTCAGAATCAATGATTATATGAAGAATAATAAGCTGGTCAAAGACACAGGTTAGATTCCAGGCTTGTTTGCCCTCATAATTTTGAAGAACAGCAATAATCTTATGCATTTTAGCTGATATTCCGTGGTCAAGAGCCTGAACACCTGCAATACTTTTTAGTTCGTCTAGTTCTATCTTGACTTCTGGTTTTATTTTTGTAAGTTTAGGAACATCTGGAATATCCATTAATCTATCCTCTTTTATTAAAACATCATCATCTTTTGTTAAATCAAAAGTAAATATTTTCTCTCCTACTTTGTAATCAACAGAGCTTTTGTTATCATTGCTTAAAAAATCCATTACAAAAAATCCTGCACAAAATTCTGCCTCAGGATTTTTCTCTATAAAATCCTTAAAAATTTTTGATTGTTGTATTTTTTCATAAATTTCCTTAAATTTCATTTTTCCATTGCTCCTTAGTTAATTCATAGATGTTTTCATCATGAGTTTTTCCAGTTGCTTTTGAAGTTGCAGATTTTTTTCTTGTTTCTTTTAATTCTGCTCCAATTTTCTTTGCAAGATTATTTGAGGCTTTATTTTCAGTAAATACAGGAATCAGGACTTTTTTTATTTTTAGGTTATTGAAAACTGTATTCAAAAGAGCTTTTATAGCCTCTATGCAGTATCCATTTCTCCAGTATTTTTCACCTATCCAGTAACCAAGTTCTTTTACATCTTTAGCTGGTTCAAAATTTTGTTCATGAAGACCTATTCCTCCTATGACTTTTTTTTCTGATTTTAGCTCAATTGAAAAGCAAAAATCATCTCCTTTTTCTGTCTGTTTCAGATAATATTCTGCGTCTTTTATTGTATAAGGATAAGAAATAGGAACTAAAAATCTTGAAACATTAAGATTATTAATATTTTCAATTAAATCTGGAAAATCTTTTTTTTTCAGAGGTCTTAAAATCAGTCTTTTTGTCTCTATTTTCATTTTTTAGTATATTAATAAAGTATTATAAAGTTATTTATAGACAGCTCTGATTCACAAGCCTGTTAGTTATTATACACTATTGCCTAACAAATTTACTCTCCTATGGCTCAGCTATCTCTCAGCTATTTATTACTTATTATTAATTAAAAGTTGTAGGTAAGATTAAAAGCAAAATTATTTCAACCAGATCTAAATCAGATAGTTTTATAAGGGATATTATTATTGATAGATTATGGCAATTAAAATTGATGAAAGTGATTTAGGAGAAGCATTGAAAGACAAACAACCAAGTATTCCAGAAGAAGAAGAAGTTGGTTTTCATAAAGGAGCTCTTAACACTCTAGTTAATGAGAGAAACGAGCTTATAAAGATGATTCAGACAGTGGAAGCAATAATGCAGGCTCATCTGAAAAGATTAGAAGAACTGGGTGTTAAGGTCCAGAAAGAGGATGATAAGAAATAATTGATTCAATATATAAATTATTATAAAGTATTTGTCTAGTATTTTTAATATGAAAAATTCATCTAGAACTTTATCAAATGTTTGCCCATGGGTAATGAGGCAAGATATTGTTATGACTCCTCATAATGAAGTTTTTTAGTATCAACAGCAGAAAGAATGGCTTCATGGTTTGTTCTTGGCTCTCAAAAACCCTTTCCTGCTGAAACCAGGGTTTGGTATTTAGGTTCTGGAGAACAAGTTTATGAAGATTCTAATCCAGGTTCTTCAGGATGTTTAGTGGATAGATTTGGTGGTGATTTTGATTCATCAGAATCAGCAGAAAATTATCATGGAGAGATGGTTGGGGATTTAATGCAGGGAGAATACAGACAGAGAAGTTGTTTGGGAAGGTTGGTTGATTATGTAGCTTCAGGCCTTCATTTAGCTAGCTAGCTATTTTTTCCTGAATCTCTTTTTTAATATTCTCTATGAAATCCTGTTTTTTAACAGAAGTCACTTTACCATTTTTTCTAACTGCTAAAGTTCCTTGTTTCTCCTCTTTATCTCCAATAACAATTATATATGGAATTTTCTCTATTTCAGCCTGTTTTATTTTTCCCTGAAGTGGCTCACTAGAAAGGTCAATATCTGCTCTGATATTATTGTCAAGAAATTCTTTATGGATTTCCTGGCAAGCTTTGTTATTTCTGTCTGTGAAATTAATAATTCTTATCTGTATAGGAGACAGCCATAAAGGAAGATGTCCACCATAGTGTTCTAGTAGTATACCAAGGAATCTTTCCAGGGCACCATAAATAGTCCTGTGAAGCATAACAGGTCTTTTTAATTTATTGTTCTTGTCAGTAAAAGTTAAATCAAATCTTTCTGGCATTGAAAAGTCTAATTGTAGAGTTGCACACTGCCACTCTCTTCCAAGACTGTCTTTTACATGAAAATCTATCTTTGGACCGTAAAAAGCACCATCTCCTTTATTAATTTTAAAATTCATTTTTTTCTTTTTCAAAACTTTTTCCAGAACAGACTCTGCCTTATCCCAGATTTCATCACTGCCAATACGTTTTTCAGGTCTAGTTGAAAGTTCAACTCTGTAGCTTAAATTAAAGGTTTTATAAAATTTATCAACTAATTCAATAACATTGATTAATTCCTGTTCAACCTGTTTTTCTGTACAGAATATATGAGCATCATCCTGGGTTATCTGTATGACCCTGAATAATCCTGATAAAACTCCTGAAAGTTCCTGTCTATGCACAAGACCAAGTTCTCCAACTTTTAAAGGAAAGTCCTTATAAGATTTTGGTTTGTTTTTGTAAACAAGCATTCCTCCTGGACAGTTCATTGGTTTAACTGCAAAAGTTCTTTTTTCATACTCTGTAAGAAAAATATTCTCACGATATTTTTCCCAGTGTCCTGAAATCTGCCATAATTTTTTATCTAAAATTTGGGGTGTGAGAATCTCCTGGTAGCCTGCTTTTTTATGTTCGTCTCTCCAGAATTTTATTAACTCATTCCTTATAATAAGACCATTGTTATGCCAGAAAACCATTCCAGGTGCTGTTTCTGAAAAAGAGAACAGGTCCATCTGTTGACCTAAAATTCTGTGATCATTGTCTTTTAATTTTCTGCTGTCAAGTTTTGTTTTTGAAATTTCTCTTAAAAGTTGTTTAAAATCATAAGTTTCTTCAATATCTTTAACCTCTCCCTTGGAAGTTATTTCTC
>WJLK01000052.1 GCA_014728565.1 Candidatus Pacearchaeota archaeon | reverse complement strand
GGATATTATCATAAACAGCATCCCAGTCACCAGCCCACCCCTTAACACCTGATGCTATTGCCTTAATAACCTGAGAATCTCCATTAATCAACTCCTCACTAGGTTCTAGTTTATCACCATCAACATTATACTTCAATAAATCAACAAAACCTCCCTCATCCTCAGGGTCTTTTAGCCAGTGTTTCCTAACTTCTGTTAACTGAATAACTCTCTTATGTGTCTTTGAACTTCCTGCTCTTCTGACAGGATTTGCAACAATAATACAGTCAGTAGCCTTAAAACTTGTAGCAGGGACTCCTAAATCATTAACAACTCTATCAAAAACACCATAAGGACTTGCTCCATGTATTGTTCCTGCAACTACATTAGCTAATGCTCCTACTCTCATTGCTTCATAAAGAGCTTTAGCTTCTAGACTTCTAACCTCTCCAATAATTAAACTGCTGTCTCCTAATCTTAAACTTGTTCTTATTCCCTCATCAGCACCAACCTCTGTACTCTCCTTTACAAGGCTTCCTCTTACCTTCATCCTAAGTATGTCATATTTAAGAGATCTAATCGCCTCTACTGGAAGTTCCAAAGTATCCTCTACAACAATTATTCTGTATTTTGGCATAATCTCAAGAAGCAGGCTTCCTAAAAGACTTGTTTTTCCAGAACTTCTTGTTCCTGCAATGAGCATCGTCCTCGCACCATCAATAAGAAAACTTAACAAACCAGCTGCAAAACTATTAATCATCTTATTATCAATAAAAAGAGGCAGAGTCCATGGATCCTCTCTGTGTCTTCTAAGTGCATATGCTATACCACTTGGAGATAAAGGCTCCTGGATAACTGCAATTCTCGCTCTTATATGACCTAAACTCAAATCAGTGTCTAAAATAGGATTTGCTTCATCAAGAGGCCTTCCAGAAACCATCCTAAACTTAGCAGCCCATGAATCTCCATCTTCCTTGCTTGGAATAATATTAGTAATACACTCCTCAAACTCTCCGTGCCTTACAAAAATAGGATTAGCTGAAATAGGAGAGTTTATAACAATGTCCTGCAGATTCTTATCAAGTAATAAAATCTCAATTAGACCAAAACCAATAGTGTGTCTAACAAGTATATCAGCTAGTTTATTCATCTCATCATAGCCTAACTTAACTTTTTTGGTTTCAGCTAAATCTCTAAGCAAATCTCTTGATATATTAAAAAAAACCTGGCGGGTCTTCTTTGAATCTGTGAACTCTTCTGCTTTTGGCTGGTGCTCAATCAAAACATTTCTAGCCAGATTCAACAGCTCCTGTTTATCTTCATCAAGAGAGTATTCAGGAGGCATTAGGTGATATATAAATTTCGCATCATCAGCTCTTTTCATGATAGTAACAACAGATTTACCAGGGCCCTCTCCAATAACATACTGACTAACAATCTCGGCATTTTCAGGTAAACTTGCAGCTAATCTTGTAAAAGTAAAATTAGGAATTATATCAGACCTAAAAAAATTATAATAAATATCTCTCTTACCAAATATGTAATCAGGAAGATACCTTTGGGCCTCTTTTATTAAACTTGTTTTTTCCAAAAGAGAGAGAAAATTCTCAAGAACTCTCAAGTAAGTAACTTGGTCTAATTTAAGTTCTTCAGTGGTGTTTTCAAGATTTAATCTCTCTTCCTCAATTAGCCTGCTTAATTCAACATAGCAAGCTACAGGATCTCTTTTTAAAAGATTCAGGAGATAACTAACATCCCCGTATCTCTGGCTTAGGTATCTAGTATTCATAATAGATAGTTTATGGGGTGACAATAATTTTTCCTGTTTTGTCAAATGAACATACAAATTAGCAATTTCCTGAAGCATAAAAATATCCTCAGGAGAATAACTATAATTTCTCTGTTGAACAAAAACTATCCGAGAAATATTCGGAGATTCAATAAGGAGATCAATAGCTCTTGACATTGTTTGAGGGTCTCCAGCTATACTAGGAACTAAAGAAGAACCTAAATAATTCACATACATTACCTGATTATCTGCCTCTCTAACTATTTCATAAGAATAAAGAGGAGTTCCTGGTTTAAACAACATCTTGTCTTTTTTATTCCTATAACATAAAAAACATTCTTTATATTAAAATTTATGTATTAAAAAATATATCGCCACAACAATTTTAAACCTACTAACCCTTATAATAAAAAAGGTTAAAATGGCAAACCAAACTAATCCAGGACAGGATCCTTTGAATACTCTTCTCTCAGAATTTGCAACAAAACTAAATGAAATAGAAGAAAAACAAAGATTACTCAAAGACAGAACACTTCTAGTTGGAGAAAATTTAATATCTACAAAACAAGACTATGAAAAAGAACTATTTGACATGAAAAAGAAAATCTCAGACATTGAATTAGAGATAAAATCAATAAAACAATTAAACAAAAGAATAATAAATGAACTAGAGAATTTTGCAAGAAAAACAGAGGTAGATATTCTGCAAAGACAGGTAAAAATATTTGAACCTTTTTTAAAAGGACCGGCAATAGATGATTTTAAAGAATACATAAATAAGAGTGTTAAAGAAAACATAGAAGGTATTATGACAGAAATTGTCTCACTTTCAAAAACAAAGCACCATACTCAGGAAGAAAAAGACATAAAACAGGAAATAAAAGAAGAACTAAAAGAAAAACCTGAGAAAAAACCCAAGACTAGTAAAAAAAAGAAAAAGACCAAGAGTCATAAAAAGAAAAATAATTCTAAAAAAACTAGAAAAAAAAGAAAAACAAGTCATAAAAAAAATTCTAAAAAAACCAAAAGTCATAAAAGAAAAAACACTAGTCACAAAAAGAAAAAACAAAACAAAACTATAAAAAAGAAAAAAACATCTAAATAACATGAGTACTTTGGATAAGGTTATGCAATTGAAAAATCAGGGTCAGACTGACCAACAAATACTTAATACTCTAAGACAGGAGGGGGTCTCTCCAAGGGAAATAATGGAAGCTGTATCTCAATCAAAAATAAAAACTGAAATAAACTCTCAAAATCCTCAACAAAACCAGAATACTTCAAACCAGTCCCAAAATCCATCAGCCAACCAAACAGGAAATTCTCCTCAACCAGGGGCCTATCCAGCAGGTCAGCCAAACCCTACTACTCAGCAAACAACTTCTCAACAACAAAATACTCCTACGCAACAGATACAATCATCTTATCAACCTTCAACAATGTCACAAAACTCAGGAAGTCCTCAGAATCAACAAGTTCCTCAGCAACAAAATCAGTATCCCTACCAACAATCCACAATGTCAACTCAGGAAACTCAGGAAACACAACAACAAAATCCACAACAACAAACTGAAGAATACTCTCAGTATGAAGATTACCAACCTCCTTCTGATTACCGAACCCAGGAATATCCAGAATATCAGGAAGGATACCCTGAATATTCAACAACAGGATCAACAGATCTTGAAACAATTAATGATATAGCAGAGCAGGTAGTTGAAGAAAGAACAGCCTCAATAAAAAGGCAAATTGACTTATTCAGAAAATTTAGAGAAGAAGCTGCACTTGCAATAGAGAAACTAAACCAGAGACTCACAAAAATTGAAAATAACTTTAATGAAATGCAGATGGCAATTATAAAAAAAATAGGAGATTATGGGGATAGCATCAATAATATTTCAAAAGAGATGAGAGCAACTCAGGAATCTTTTTCAAAAGTATTAGACCCCCTAACAGAGAACATAAGGAACCTTAAAAAAATAACAAAACACAAATAATTCAAAAAGCATTCTTATTTTCTTCTAAACATTCCTAAGCTGGTTTTCTAGCTATAATCCATGAAACAACAACTGCAGCAATTATCAGCAATAAGGTTCCTGCAACAGTAGAAGTACTTAAAAGTTCTGCTAACTGTTCCATAATTCCTGGTCCGTTTCCTCCCTCTGTTACAACTAAATCAGGATGTAAAACTGGATTAAACACTTTGATAGCAGCAATTAAAAAAATAACTATTAAAATAGCAGCAACAGTCCATCCTAGTCTAGTGGTCATTATCTTATCGAGCTTACCACTTGAAAAACCAGCAATAACTAGAACAAGAAAAACCAACACTAGAAGAACAACAAACCATGGCAAAACTGTAATGACATATAATTCAAGTGATGAAAAACTAATAAAAACAACACTCATAATAAAACTTATTAAAAGATTAATAAACTGGTTCTCTCCAAGAAGTTCTGTCTTGGCTAAAATTGCATAGACAACTATAAAAACAAATAAGAAACTAAACACTGGCATAAAGAAAAAAATTCCTGTTGTTTCTACTACCATTTTCTATTTATCTACCCCATTTAGGAAATACAATCAAAGCCATAACTCCAAGCAAGATAACAAGAGAAAGAATAGCAGGCCAGGACTGGGCAACACCATATCCTCCTCCCCACCACCAGAAATTCTCTATTGAACTTAGTACAACAATTATAAATATAACAACACCTATTCCAAACCATATCCACTGAGCCTTAGCTCCCTGATCTGGAGAAATTAATCCCATTAAAATTAAAGCAACTAGCAAAACAGCAAGTCCTATTCCTGTATAAGGAAAAATAGTTGCAAAAAAATTAGAGACATAATTAAACTGTAAAGCCAACAAACCAACTGCAACTGAAATAGTAGCATGCACTCCCTTATTCTCTCCCAAAATCTTACTTTTACTTAATATTCCATAAACCAGAGCAAAAATCATAAGAAAAGGAAGCAGATAAGCAAAAACACCCATATCTACCCATGAATTCAAAACAGCTCCTATTGTTGTTCCATAACCATATGCCATCTTTATACCTCTTTACTAAAAAAAACAGGTGAATTTCGTTTATATATATTTCGATTAGTCCTTCTTACCAAAAAGAACAGCTACAATTGCTCCTGCAATCACTATAACCAACAAACCATTGACCCATACTTGGGTTCCTGTAGATGTATTAAACATAAAATCATAAACAAAATCCCACCATCCTGTTATAATAAGCAAAACCATGACCAAAGCTATAGCCAGAAGAGCTCCAAAAACAACCTTCCACCACTTGCCAAGAACATCTCCCTCTGTTTTTCCTACAACAAAACCATAAAGTAACATAAACACAAATAAGATAACAGCAGCAACAGCTAAAAAAGGCATCAACTGAACAACAATTGCATTAGCAGGACTTGCTATTAAAATCAAACCAATAACAAGACCAATAATAGCATTAACTCTTCTTTTATCCTCTCCTAATAACTGAGTTTTCTCAAGAATTGCAAAAATCAGAGTAAAAACTAGAATAAAAGGTAAAAGATATTCTATAAAAAACGGAGATATTAAAATAGGTTCCACCATCTTTTTTAATCTTCAGCAGGGATTTCTTCCTTAGAGAGATCTACTGTATTTCCCAGGCTTTCCTCCTCCTCATCCAAAGGAAGACTTGCTCTACTGACTATAATGACATCCCCAACAGCTTTAACAAACTGATGAGGTATTATAACACCTCTTGCACCTCCGAGAAAACTACCCATTGAACCAGCTATCTTAATTCTCCAACCATCTATCTTATTCTCAAGGAGGTTGCTCTCCTCAATTTCCCCAAAAAAGTCACCAGTATCAGTATACACCTTTTTTCCAATAACATCTGTAATCTTTTTTATCTTTAACATCCTTAAGAAAACGCTATTTAATTTAAATACTTTTCTGTAGCTTAAAACTATTTTTAGGAAAAAATCATCCTGTTAGAAGTTCTGGAATATTAACATCTATCTGACTTATCTCAGCAATTCCATTAAATTTATATAAATAAATCCTCTCTCTAAATAATGTTCAATGAAAAAGAGATTATCTGGATAATCATAACTATAATTATATTTGGATTCATAATTATATTTCCAGCCCAGACTTTCAATCCATTAATTCTTATAGTTCCTGTATTAATTGTATTAACAGATGTTATAGTTAAAAAAATAGCAGCACCTAATTTTAATCTTGAAGTCAAATTTAAAATGTGGGAGCTTTACAGATATGGATTTTATGAAAGAGATCATTTTAAAAAACCTATTCCTATGGGGTTGATTCTTCCTTTTTTCCTCTCCCTTTTCTCACTAGGCTCTCTTAAAATATTCACATTTCTACAATTTAATTACAAAGACCTTCACCTGAGAAGAGCACTAAAGGCAACTGGAGAAGGACAACACAGAAGATGGCATATAAATGAAAAAGACCCTGCCTTTACAGCATCCTGGAGTCATCTTGCTTTAATAGCTCTTGCTGTTATTGGTGCTTCATTCAGCTTCCCTGAACTTGCAAAATATTCTATTTATTATGGGTTGTGGAATATAATACCTTTTAGTCAGTTAGATGGTTCAAAAATGTTTTTTGGAAGTCCAGTAACATGGTGTTTTGTGCTTATTTTATATGTAATAGCACTGGCAACAGTTTTCCTACTATTATAAAATGCCTGAGAAAGTTCTGAAAACAATTAAACCAAGAAAATATCAACAAGAAATCTATGAAACTTGTAAAGAAAAAAACTGTTTAGTTGTGCTTCCAACTGGAATAGGAAAAACTCTCATAGCACTAATGCTCACAATTCACAGGCAAAAAAAACATCCTGGAACAAAAACTCTTTTCCTAGCACCAACAAGACCCTTAGCAGAACAACATCAGTCTTATTTTCAAAAACACCTCCCAGAACTTTTTGCAGAGATGAGCTTATTTACTGGAAAAATCAGCGCAGAAAAAAGAAAAAAATTATGGGAAACTTCTGATATTATATTTTCCACTCCTCAGTGTATTTCCAATGACCTGAAAAATAATCTTTATAACCTGAAAGAAGTCAATCTTTTAATAGAAGATGAATCTCATAGATGCCTAAAAAATTATTCCTATACCTATGTGGCTGAAAAATACAAAGAACAGGCAGAAAATCCAAGAGTGCTCGGCCTTACTGCTTCTCCAGGTGTTGACAAGGAAAAAATAAAACAAATAGCATCAAACCTTGGAATTGAATCAATAGAACTAAGAACAAGAGAATCAGACGATGTCAAAGAATATCTCCAAGAACTGAAATTCAAAACAATTAAAATAGAATTTCCAAAAGAATTAAAAGAAATATCCTCAATTATAAAAGAGATATACAATAAAAAAACTCAGGAATTAAAAAAAAGAAAACTTCTTTTTAAATCTGCCAATAAAATAACCCTATTAGAAGTTCAATCAAACCTGATGAAGGCTGTAAGTTCTGGAAATAAAAATTTTAACTATTTTGCAGGCATATCTGCATGCACTCAAGCAATAAAATTATCACATCTAATTGAATTACTAGAAACACAAACTCTTCACACAACCTCAAATTACCTCCAGTCACTATTTGAACAAGCCTCTAAAAAAAAATCAAAAGCAGTACAGCAATTAATAAAAAATCCTAAATTTAATAAAGCAAACATAAAACTAAATGAACTTATATCAAAAAAATTAGAACACCCCAAACTCCTGGAGCTAAAATCAATAATAGAAAATTACATAAAACAAAATCCAAAAAATAAAACAATAGTTTTCTCTCAATATAGAGATACAG
>WJLK01000051.1 GCA_014728565.1 Candidatus Pacearchaeota archaeon | reverse complement strand
TCCATATTCTGTTTTTTGAGCGATATCTTTCACTATTAAATGCCTTTAAATCATTTAGCTTAAAAAAATGATTTGCATCATCCTTAACTAACCATCCATCTAACTTGCAATCAATATCACATATATTTTTTAAAATAAAAAATTCCTCCTCAGGATCTAGTTCAACAAGTTTAATACAATCAGCACAAAAATCTCTGCTTTTTTCCCATAATCCAATTTTCTGGTTTCTTGCAGAATCCTCAGCCCTTACTAGCTTATCCTTAAATTTCAAATCATCCAGCATGAAACTAGTTGCAAGTCCTTTTTCTAATAATTCAATATTCATAAACCTTCCATTAAAGAAAACATATCTGAGTTTTCTGTTATATCTATCCTCTTCTTCATAATCTCTTAAAACCTCAATAGACTGATTTTCTACCTGCTCTAAGAATTCACTTGCTTCTCTATAATAAGTCTTCCCTCTCTCAGGAGTATTAATCCCTAAAAGCCTTATCTCACCAATATCAGTCCTTATAGTATCACCATCAACAACCTCTTTAACAAAAGCCTCCTCAGGTTCATATTCTACAACTGCTTTTCCAGTAAGATAAGGATAATAAAATCCAATTAACAGTATTGAAAGAAGAATCAAAACAAATATCAGCACCCTTTTTATCATAATAAAAATTAAGAAAATTTCTTTAAAAAAGTTTATAACTACTCCAACAGAATGATGAAATGTAATATTTTTAAACTTCAAAAACCTCAGATATGCAGAAAAAGATGGATGAGCAAAGAATAAAAGAAATCACTACAACAGCTGAAAAAGAGGACTCAAATCAGAGAATACTAAAAATAGTAATAATTATATTTGTCGCTTTTGTTCTGGTTGGAACCTCAGTTTTTTTTATTTTCATGTTTATTGGATTTTCAGAAGAAACTCCTCAAAATCAGTCTTCAACAAATTCAACTGAATCTGTTGTTAAAAACACTTCAGACAATAAAACAGAAACTAATGAAGAACCATCCACTAAACAAAACATAACAATAAAAGAAAATTGCACAGAAAACTGGAACTGCACAAACTGGACTAACTGCACAAATGGTGTTCAGAATAGGGCTTGTACTGATTTAAATGAATGCGGAACTAAGGAATCAATTCCAAATTTAACAAGAAAGTGCTGTTCATGGGTATGTGAGGAGTGGTCTGAATGTTATCCTGATGACTTCCAGTTCAGGAATTGTATTAAACCCTCTAAATGTGAGGGAGTTGAATTAGGAAAACCCCCAACAAAACAATTCTGTAATTATTCTGAAAGTTTTCCATGCGAAGATACAGACCCTGAAAATAATCTGACAGAAGCAGGAACAGTGACTGATAAAAACAATATAAAATGGGAAGATAACTGCTTTAATGAAACAACCTTAATAGAATTCTCATGTGATATAGATGGCAGTGCAAAATCAGAACAACAAACCTGCCTATATGCATGTGAGGATGGAGAGTGTATAAACCAGACAGGGTAAAATGGAAGAACAATATTTACCTATTTCTGAAAAACAAGCTAAAAAATTAAGAAGATTAGGATTCAAACCTTATACTCTAACTTCAAAAAAACCAGGGCAGGAAAAAATAATAAACTATGTCATAAACCTAAGTGAAATTTTAAGTTATCTAGAAAATAACTATGAACTTCTTGAAAAGATAAAACAAAAAAATAAAGAACTTGAAAAAATTGACCAGGAAATAAAGAATTTAAAGGAAAAAATAAAGACAAAGAAAAAGGCATTGGAATAACCCAACAGCAAGCTTTTTAAATCTGTTTTTTTAATTAATATTACTATGTCAAAAGTAAGAATTAAATTAAAAAGCATGAAAATAGAAGAACTAAATAAAATCTGCAGTCAGATAAAGGATATTGCAAGCAAACTGGGTGTTCCTATTTCAGGTCCAATTCCTCTTCCAACTAAAAAACTAAAAATAACAACAAGAAAATCACCTTGTGGTGATGGAACAGCAACATTTGATAATTATGAAATGAGGATTCACTCAAGAGTAATTGACCTTCCTGCAGATGACAGAGTTCTCCACTCTGTTATGAGGCTCTATATTCCAAGAAACATTACAATAAAAATTGAGATGAAAGATTAAAAATTATCCTTTATTTTTACCCTTTCCCTTTTTTTTAGGTTTTCTGACTTTTGTTCTATGTCCTTTTCCACCATTTCCAGCTCTTGAATACCATCCTTTTTCAGTTCTTGCTTTAGATCTTTTCCCCATTCTAGAGCCATGACTGCCCATTAAAACTAATCCTTCTAAATCATCCAAAGAATCATAAACACCTGCAAATCTGCTCATTGCATATTCAAGAACATCTGATATATAATCTCCAACCTGTCTTAAAAAATCAACTACCTGGTCATATAAATCATTATAATCACCAAAACCATTAGAAAGCCCACCATAATCAACTGCTCTGGCATAAGCTTCTGGTCTAACATTTCCATAATCCCCAACTTGGCCTCTCTTATAATCCATCTTAAAACTTAAAAAAATATTCTTTATAAATTTTTTGGGAATAAATCTTGTTAAATTAAAAATTTATAAAAAATCCAAAATCTTTAAATATCTCCATGCTTTTACAAAACAAAAGAGGATGGCAAAGAAAAGCTTCAGAGTTAATCTAGATGAAGAACTGGTAAAAGAACTGAAAAAAAGAGCAAAAAAAGATTATCTAACTGTAGAGGAATTAATCAACCAGATATTATGGCGTTCTGCTAAAAGAAGCATGAAAACAACCTCCAGACCAAAAAATGCCAGTGAATTTGTAAGAATATTCTCCAGATACAAGCCTTATCATGATAAAGAATATTACTGCCAATTATGCAAAATCCATCATAGATATAGTAGTAAAATAGGAAAACAACATTTTAAATATAAAAAAAATAAAAATGGAAGCTGAGATAATACAGACATTAATTCTTCCAGGAGCACTTGGAATGGCAGGAGGATTAACAAGAGGTGTTGTTGGATTATTAAAGGCAATGTCCTTAAGAAGAAAAATTTTATGGGGTTACTGGATAATAACTGCTTTTATTGCCATGTTAATAGGAATGTTCATAGGTCTTATTTTTAATTTTGATTACAGACTCTCGTTATTATCAGGTTATGCAGGAACAGATATTCTAGAAAGTCTTTATAAATCTTTTAAGGTCCAGAAAGTTTATGTAGTTCCTTCTGGAAAAAAGAGATGAGACATAAAAAATCAAGTTGGTGGCCAGCAATACTGTTACTGGTTGTGGTAATAATTTTCATCTCAATCTTTATCTTTGCAGCATACTATCATCAAAAACAATCTTCTCCTGAAATTCCGAATTCAAAAGAAAAATCAGAAAACAGATGCCTTGAACTAGGTTGCCCTAAAGAAACAATATATGTTGGAAGCAAAAACTCTGATAAGTATTACTCATGTGAATGCAGCTGGGCAAAAAACATAGAACCTGAAAATCTTGTTTGCTTCAAAAGTGATGATGAAGCTATTGAGGATAAAAGAACAAAATCAGAATGCTGAGAAAAAAATTCACTCTTCTTTTATTCCATAAATATTTCCTGTTTTCTCAAGATTTTTTATCATCTCCTTATTTTCTGGAAATTCTTTTTTCTGACCAACCAGAACCTGACGTGCTTTAATAAAAGCATCAGAAAGCTTTATCTCCTTAGGACACAAACTCTCACAGTTCTTGCATAAAGTACAGTCATAAACATTTTTCTCAAAAAAACCCTTATCAAGGATTATTGCTTTTCCTCTTGGAGAACATTGTTCCTCCCTCATAACTTTTAAAACAGGACATAGGCTATTACACATTCCGCATTTAATGCACCTCTCAACTATCTCCCTTGCCTCCTGCTTTGCATTCTCAGCTTCAACTGGCATTTTCATCTCTCCTGTATTTATTTGTCATTATCCTTTTTATTATATCACTCTCATCAGAATCTTGTTTTTTTTCCTTGTTATCCCCTTCCTTAACCTCTTTCTTATCATCTGATTTTTTTGCATACTTGTTAGTCATAATACTATCAATAAGAGATTTTTCCTTACTATCAGATTCTGAAACAGCCTTAACAGGATGTCTAACAGACTGTTTACCAGGAATCTCTGAAATATTATCAGAAACTCCAGATTTCTGTTCTCCAACAACATTTCTTATAAGCTCATTGATTCTTGCTTTTTTTGACATAATATTCTTATTAAAATCCTCAACATCCTTTACTTCCTCTTTTGATAATTCAGCCTGAGATTCCTGTTTTTTCAAATCCTCAGAAACAAATGAAGCTGTTTTCTCCTCTCCGTTTCCAGGTTTTATGTCCTTTATTTTATCAAAAAATCTTTCTCTTGTCCTAGAATCAGGGACATCATCTCCTGGTTCAACAACTCTTGAATCAAAATCAATCATTTTTCCTTTGTTTATTTTCCCAAAAGGGTCGTGTCTTTTTTTTACTCTTAGAATAACCTTTTTTTCAAAATCATCAATAAAATTTTTTCTTTTCAAACCAAAACCATAGCTAGCAAACTTTACTCTTGTCTTTTCAATATTTTTTATGACATCTTGTTTTTTATAATCATTTTCCTTAAAAAAAACATGGACATTTCCTGAACCAAGATAGCTGAAATAAGGAACTTTATTAAGTTCAAGAAAAGAAAAGAGATCTCTTAATCTGTCAAAATAAAGTTTAGGATCCTCACTATCATAATAACCATCTTTATAAAGATAATAAAAAACCCTGTCTTTTAAATCAATCAGATTTTCATAATCCTGATTTCTTATCTTACCTCTTTCAGAATCAAACTCTATGATGAGATTATATTTTTCAGGAAAACCCAGTAATTTTGAAACTTCAGGAGGAAACAATTGCAGAAGAATTACCTCTTTCTCCAATTTTAATCTTCTTGCAACAGAAAGAACTTCCTCTAACTCCTCTGACTGAAAAACAGAGGCTGATCTTTTAGTAAGGGGCTTTATCCTTAATTTTGCCTTTGTTATTATTCCAGTTATTCCCTCCATACCACAAAAATCCATTAAATCACTTTTACTATTTTTCATCAACTCTCCTCTTCCATTAACAAACTCTATCTCATCTGTCCAATCTTTTGCTGTTCCATATCTCAGGCTCCTGTTTCCAGGTGAATTCAAAGCAATTATACTCCCTATCTTAGATATGTCAAGATTAGAATAGTAAATAGGAAATTCAAAACCCACTGCATTTAATTTTTCATTAAGTTCTTTTACTGAAATTCCTGCTTCAACTCTGACTGTATTTTTTTTAGGATCAAACTCAGTTATTTTATCCATCTTACTTAAATCAACAACTATTGATTTTTTGGGAACTGCTCCACCCATCAGACCTGTACCAGAACCTCTTGGAACAACATCAAAATTTCCAGACCTTATAATACTCTGAACATCCTCAGGAGTTTTTGGGAAAAAAACTTTTTCTGCTTTCCCCTCTATTCCAGAACCATCAAAATTATAACAAACAATTTCTCTTTTATTCATTCTTGCCTCCTTAGACTATCATAATAGTCCTCCTCTTTTATCTCTTCCTGAAGCCTCATATTAGCTCTTGTCTCAGCCAAAATTCTTTTCTCACCCTCAATTTCCTCCCTGACTTCTTCATCTGATTTCTCAACTTCTTTTTTCTTTATTCCAAGAGCAACTGCCAAAACCTCAGAAATCTCTAAAACTTCAATACCAACATCCTGTTTTTTTAAAAGAGCATAATCTTCAACAGAACTGACAACCAACTTCTTGACTTTTGCTCTTTTAACCTGCAACAATCTCTCTTTTGCTATTTTTTCAGCTAAGTTTAGATTAGTTCTTGGCAAACCTCCGCAACTTCCACAACAAACAGCATTCTCCCTGTTATCAGACATTTCAACAACTTGGTAACCAATTAACTCAAGTATCTCTCTTGGTTCATCATAAATACCACAATAAGCTCCCAAATAACAATTATCATGAAAACTTATCATCTCCATTGCTTTATGTTTTATTAATCTTGGCTTATCTCTTAATTTTTCAGAGATTATCTTCCATAAATTCCTTACCTCTAAGTTCCAGTCAGGCAATAAACTCGGATAATTATCAATGAACATTTTATAACATCCAGGAGAATTAGTTATAATGCTTGTGATTCCTTCCTCTCTAAATATCTCAAGATTCCTTCTTGCAAGCTTTCTTGCCTGTGACTCATATCCTGCTTCTAATGCAGGCAAACCACAACATATTTTTTTATCAATTATCTTAAAATCTATTCCAAGTTTGCTGAATATTTTCTTGTAAAGTTCAAATATTTCTCTATTCTTAAAATAACTTGCGCATCCTGGAAAATATACTGTATTACTCTTTCCTAAAAATGAAAATATCCCCATTTTAATATAGATTAATAAAAACCTCTATTTTTAAGAATATATATAACTTAAAACATAGCTATTGTAGAACATATTAAATTTCTGAAGAATTGCTTTTCCTGACTCATCCTAAAATTTTATTAGTAACCACTAAATGAAAAGCATGAACAGCAGCATCTAATCTATTAGGTCTTCTTACTTGATCCTTCCTTGTTGCTACTCTTAATCTGTCTTTTAATTCACTAATCAGCAATAAAGAATCATCCCTGCATGTTTCTGGAAGTGCCTCTACTCTTGTATAACTCCTTCCAATAACTCCTAATGAATGAGCATCTGTAAATGCAACTTCTCCAATTTTATGGCTCTCTCCTGTCAGAGGATTTTCAAATTCTCTGTCTTTAATAACAGAATCATAGTGAGCTTGTGCAGTTGCATTTGCATAACCAATACTTAATTCAGCAGAAGCATTAAAAGTTTCATCAAAATCAAAATAACCAAGATTTCTATCAAGGGCTTTTCCTAAAACTCTCCTCATACCGCTTTTATAATCCTTATGGTCAAGCCCTTTGAAATGAGAACTATCCCTGCACACCTCTAATGCAAAATATAATTGTTTAGATTCTATATTTGTTCTTTTAGGAAATCCAAAAACAAGAAAATGTCCTGATTCTGAAAAAACTTCCTGACCTCTAACAACATAAAAATCATGCTCAGGAACCCAGACCCCATTTAATAAATCTCCTATTTCATAACTCTCAATACTCCTTCCTTTTCCATCAACAATATTTTCATATCTATAATCATCACAATTAACCAAACCAAGAATTCCACCCCTTCCAAGTCTCTCACAACCAATTCTTACAATATCATCAAAATTTCCTCTTCCATGCCTGCCTGCATGAAAATGAAGGTCACAATTAACCATCTCCATCTCAGAATAATCTAAAAAAGATTTTTAAGAATTTATACAATCAATTATAACTATAAATCATCTATATGATGACTACCTATAACTGACCTTTCTGCTTCTAATGATTCTGAAGCAGGAAGATTTTCAGTATCAGAGGTGTACTTAGATAGCAAGGGAGGAATTAAAACAAGACTTGCTCCTGCTACTATTGCAAAAGCTCCAGCAGCCACTTTAACATACCAGGGAGAATCAGAATCAGGTTGAGATTCATAAGGAGGTCTGCCAAGAACTTGAAAATCACGTCCAGCAATATGAATGATATGGGGTAAATATTCCATATCCTTCAATATTTTCAATATTTTTAAATTTTTTGATTTTAAACAGTAGTTATTTAAACTAAGAAAACCCTATTAAAAAGAGGTGAAAAATGGCTAAAAAAACAGCAAAATGTAAAATAATAAACAACCAGGGATGTGGTTGTGGAGGAGCATTTTACGGACTAGGTTTCATTGGGTCAGCAATTTACTATATCTCTACTGCAACTGGTTTTTGGAATGGTGTTTTAGGAGTTTTAAAAGCTATTGTCTGGCCTGCGTTTCTAGTTTTTGAGTTATTGAAATTTTTAGGGGCTTAAGAAAAATTTAGAAAAGCTCATAAAATACAATCGCTGATAAAACTTCTTGTTATATAAATATAAATGACTACTTTGTTTAAAGAAATTATATTCAAAAATAATCACTTATCTTTAATTTAAATTCCATCCAGAACAACCAGAAAAACAAGAGCAGCATATCTAAAATATGTCCGGCTGTTGTTCTCATGCTTTCTGGAAAAGAATCAACAAGATTTAATCCAAATTCCCAGCTACTAAAAGGATAAAAAGGCATTACAATCCCCCAGAATATTCCATCAAGCAAAATATGTATAAAACTTCCTGCTGCAAAAATAAATAAAATAACTGATAATTTCATCTGATGTTTTTTCATGTATTTTAAATTAAAATCAAATTTCATGATAACTAAACCTATTATTAAAAAAATCAGTGGCAGAAAAATACTGCTTAAAAAAGTCCTGTGAACCTCGTAAAGTGAAAATCCCTGATAATACAGGAAATAATAAATAAAATAATCTAAATCAGGAATTACAGCTGCTATTGCAGCAATAAGAATATAGTATCTTGGAAATTTTCCTTTGTAAAAATACTCCCTAAATAATTCCACCAGTATAATCATTACTAAAATATGTGTTAATGGATTTGGCATTTTTCCTCTTTTTATTACTAAACAAAAACTCATTAAAATATCTTTCTAATCACTTCTAATCCTTACCTCTAAGTGCAGCTGAATAAACTCCTCTGAAATGTTTAATGCTTTGTTCACTTGTAGTAATATCTCCCGCTATTGTATCTCTTGCATTTTCAGGAAGAAGTTTTACTTCACTAGGGTCAAATATAATTTCTGTGTTAATAAATGCTTCTCCTAAGCCCCTTAAATTAGGAGAAACAAAAACTTTCCTTTCGGTGGTTCTATTTAAATATAAAACAGCTCTTAAACCTTCTCCTTTATTTCTATCTGCTAATTCATAACCTATAAAAAATATAAAACAAAACAATTTTTAAATATTCATTTACTATTGAAATCTGATAATTAAGCCGCCATCGCTTAGTGGTAGAGCACACGCTTGGAGAGCGTGGTCCTTTGGACT
Source organism: Candidatus Pacearchaeota archaeon (assembly GCA_014728565.1). Taxonomy (GTDB): domain Archaea; phylum Nanobdellota; class Nanobdellia; order Pacearchaeales; family GW2011-AR1; genus ARS1285. Next base: position 3,341 of record WJLK01000051.1, on the reverse strand, counting down.
CCTGGGTTCGATTCCCAGTGGCGGCGTTTTCTTCTATTAGAAATAGAAAACGCCGAACCAGAGAATCGAACTTGTGAGATTATCTGTAGTGGTTTAAAACCCTGAAAGAAAACCTTATAAATCCCCAATCACAGCCTATCTCATGACAAATGGTTTTGAAGAATTCAGAAGATTAGTAAAAAAAGGTATTGAAGAGAATCTTACTCCTAGTATTATCCCAAGAGTAAGCCTAGATGAACTGACTGAAGAAACTACTCTAGGAGACCTTGACCTGGATTCCATTACTATCTATGGTGCATTTATGCCTATTGAAGAAAGATATGGTCTTGAAATTCCAGATGATTATCTTAATGATAAAGAGATTAGTCTTGGAAAAATCTGGAATTATGTTAGAGAGAGAATTTAGAAGAATATTTCAATAATCTTTATATACCTGAATGCTATCTAATTAAAATGGTGTTAAGAGTCAGTGTTTGTTCAGAATTATTTTTTCTAATTGAGGGATTGGATTTTTATCAGACTGTAGATGTTATTGCTGAACTTGGAGAAGAAAGTCGGCTTGAACAAAAAACAGGAATTCGATTAGGTGTTGAACTAGCTCCTTTTACAGAAGGAAAACCAGTCACAGAAATTAGCCCTGAAGAAAGAGCTAAAAGAAGAGATAACTTAAAGAAAAACCAGGTCCCACTAACCGGCCTTCACTGGATTCTTGCAGGAGGAGATCCTATTTTCGGAGCTGGAAAATATTTTATTCCAAAAGGTCCTCATATAACCACGCCCCATGGAACAAGAAGATGCAGAAGTGCTGATTATGCTGCTGAAGTTTTCAGATATGGCACTGAACTTAATGACGGCAACCCTCTAGTTGCTGTCTGGGGAAGCCCTGCTCAGAGAAATCTTATTCCAGGAACAGAATATCAGGCAGCTGAAAATAATGCTGCAAATGCTTTTGCAAGAATTTTAAGAAGAGATGACCACAATGTAACTATTGCTCTTGAAAGACTTGTCAGGCTTGGAACAAGACTTGGAGAAGATAAAATAGGTGAGACAGATTTCTGCTATACAATGACACAGGTTGATACTGTTGTAAGCTTAACAAGAAACAAGCTAAGACTTGATAGGCGTGAAAGAGTAGGCTCTATGCTAGATGTTAAAGCAGCAAAAAACATGGGTGATAATCCTCTGGAAGTTTTAAGAAATCCATTCCTGGTTCCTCATATCCATGTTCAGGATCCTTACTCTTTTGGTCCTCCTGGATGGAATTCTAATGGAGAATTTTTAGGAGATGGACATTATGATTTCAGGCCTCTAGTAGCAGCAGCTGTTGAACTTAGTAAAACAAGAGATGTTGACCTCTCTGCAGAACCTTTTGACCTTCCTCCTAAAAAGTTTTTTACAACACATGGCCTAAGACCCTATAATGTTTTCAGAAAAAGTGTTGAATATCTGGGAGACCTGATTCAGGAAGCTATGACAGGTTAGTCTAAAACTCAAATCAATAAACACTCATAGAACTAACAACTTCTACACTATCAATAACTCTATCAACAATTCTAGGATTTCCATTATAATCTTCAACATCAAATAAAACAACACCTTTATCTGTTGCATTTGTAGTGAATTCTCGAGACACTGAAATTCTTCCAGGTAATGAGTATAAACTGCCACTATAATCTAAAACCTCTTCAAATCCTGAATAAACAAGATTATTTGATATCATTGTAGCTAACAAAGAAAGCCTTCCATGACCTCTTGAAACATCATTTAATCCTGCAAGGACATGACTGCAATCCTCTAATCTGGCTCCAAAAAAATTATTAACTGCTCTCTCAAGATTCCCCATATCTTCAGTTCTAGGTAAACTATAAAAAACCTCAAGAACCCTGTCTCTCTCATCAAGAAGACCTAAAGAATCCTCAATCTCTGGAGAACAAAAAGCATCTCCATCTCCATGAATCAAAAACATATAAGCACTATCACAAGAAACAACATACTCACAAAGAGCTGATAATCTCTGCATACTATCATTTCTAACAGCTTCTCTACCTATTATAGGAGTCTCAAATGTATCTGGAGAATTTCTTAAATAATCTGGATCAGGAACAAAATCCTCATCATAAGTAAAAGGATGAAAACACCAAAATAAAGTGCATTCTGAACCATAATCAACAGGGGCTTCGAGATTCATACTTCCTCTATTAAACTTCAATACTTAAATATTACTGCTATAGACAACACTATAAACAACAAAACATATTAAAACAAAACTTTCCTTGTAAAAAAATGAAATCAACAGCAGTAGTGTATATGGTTGCAGGAGTATCTTCAAGATTTCAGGGAAAAATAAAACAACTAACCAAAATAACTGAAAACAAAACACTTATTGAATATTCTCTAGACAGGGCATTAAAAGCAGAATTTGATAAAATCATTTTCATAGTAGGAAACAAAACAGAAAAAGCTTTTAAAGAAAAATTCAAAGAATCTTATAAAGGAATTCCGATTGAATATGTCTATCAGTATTTTGACTCAGAAAAAAGAGACAAACCATGGGGAACTGCTGATGCTGTCTCATTAATCAGGAATAAAGATTTTAATCTTGTTATATGCAATGGTGATGATTTATATGGAGAAAATGCATTTAAAATCCTGGCAAATCACTTAAAAAATAAGGAAAATAATGCAACACTTGGCTACAAAATAAAAAATGCTCTTCCTGAAAACAGTCCTGGAAACAGAGCTGTTTTTGAAATTGATGAAAATAATTATGTTAAAAATATCCAGGAGGTTCTTAGTATTGAAAAAACAAGACTAGATAAAAAAAACCTAAAACCAGATGACTTATGCAGTATGAACATATGGGCTCTAAATCCAGAAACAATTGAACTACTAAAAAACTATGTAGAGGAATTCAAACAAAATCATAAAGACAACAGGAAAATAGAGTGTTTTCTTCCAGATGCACTTTCTGAAATTATCCAAAAACAAAAAATAAAAATAAAAATCTACCCTTTTGATGAAAAAACAATTGGAATAACTCATCCAGGTGATGAACTTATTGTAAGAAAAGAGATTGAAAATAACAAATAAACTTATATATATGCTATTTATATTTTAAACATGTCAGAAAAACACTATCAAGCTAATGCTCATAAATATCTCTCTATAGAAAGAGAAGTTCAAATAGATCCTAGTAATCTTGGATCTGGGACAGGATTAGCTGTCCCATTAAAGATTAAATAAATTTCTCCAAATACATCTACAAAAGAGAGCTGTATCAATTCTATCAGGCCTCTTTTGTCTAACTTTCCATCCAAACATTTTCTTATCAGCACCAAATG
>WJLK01000050.1 GCA_014728565.1 Candidatus Pacearchaeota archaeon | reverse complement strand
ATTTATAAACTATAAAACCTATAGAAATTATAATAAATATAATTATTATAGGGGTTATGAAAATAGAAGATACAACAATTGCAATTAAACGAGATGTAAAAGAAAAGATAATGGAATTTGGAAATAAAGGAGAAACATATAATGATATTATCCTAAGATTACTTGAAAGTGCAAGACAAAGACAACTTCATGATCTTTTAATGGATGATAAAGATACTGTTTCTATTGAAGATGCTCTAGAAAATGCCAAAAAACAATGGCAAAAGTAATGATTACAAAAAAGTTAGAAAAAGAGATTAATAAAATCTTTAAATCTGAATCTATAAAAATTTTTGAGTTATTGTATTCTTTAAAAGAAAATCCTAAAAAAGGAAAACCTGTTGGAAATGTAGGAGGAATAGTTATCAAAGAATTAAACTATGAAAAATATAGATTCTATTTTATTACTGAGGGATATAAGATTAAGATATTAAAAACAGATGAATTAAAAGATTTAATGATAAAGTTTGTAGCAATGTCAGATAAAAAGTCTCAGCAAAAAGTAATAAAGGAGATTAAAATTGTTTTGAGAAGTTTAGGAACTGAGGGGTTTTAATTGTTTCCCAAAAATGTTTCACATCTAATCGTGCTTCGGTGCGAGTGTCTCTACTATCAATTTTATTATTTCAGACTTTGAGGTGTTAAAATTTAGAAGGAGGTCTGGATCAATAACCCTGCTCCTCACTTCTTCTTAAACCAGGGTATTAGAAGGTTTGTCTCTTTTTTATATTGTTTGTATTTTTTGTTATTTTTAAATTTTTTATCTGAATTTTTTTCAAGTATTTTTACTCCAGATACATATCTAAGCAATAGATATATGAATAAAGGACTTACTAATCCTAGAAAAAGAATAGGCAGGCTTTTAATATATAATGTAGGACTTGTAAGAATAAATATTCCTAACCAACAAAGTATCTCTCCATAATAATTAGGATGTCTTGAATATTTCCATAATCCCCTATTGATGAATTTGTTTTTATTTTTCTTGTTTTTTATAAATTTAAATTTCTGGTAATCAGATATTGCTTCAAATAAAAATCCTTTAATCCAGATTATGATTCCTAGGAAAAATAAAAAATTAATAGATTTAGTTTGACCAAAAATAAAAAGCAGGCTGGGTATTAATATTATCCAGGTTGTCAAGCCCTGGAGAAGAAAAAAACCCATAAATTTAGTGAAATCCTCTCTAATTCCATCAAATCTTCTGTCTTTTTTAAAATAATTAATTCTAATAAACAAAAAACTTCCGAGTCTTACTGCCCATATTGTAATTAGAATAACTAATATCAGATTATAGAAATTAAAATTATTCTGAAATAGTGCAATTAATATAAGAATTAAAAATGTCAGTGCATAAGTGATATCTGTAAATTTATCTGATTTTAAAAGATATGCAATTAAAAATATAATAAGATTTATTATTATTGATAAAACAAGCAGTGAAAATAATTCTGATATCATTTTATTATCTTTATTATATAGACTCCTGTAATTTTAAACTTAACTGAATTCTATATAAGAGGAATATTGATAGGAAAATTTTATAAATTTAAAATTCTTATTTTAGGGTATTAAAAAAGGTGTTGGAGATGTTTGGTAGTAGAATTCATATTAAATTCATTATTATGGTTTTTTTAGTTATTATAACCATGAATTCATGTTCAGCAACTGTTTTCTCAGGATATACTTATAATATGAGTGGTAATACTTTAGCTGATACTAATATTACTGTTGAGATATGGGATAGTGATAATGACAACTATGTTATTGAATCTTATTCTAATATTAGTGATGGAAATGGAAGTTGGAATCTTTATGTTCCAACTGATACTCTGACGAATGTTTCTCATAGATTTTTAATTTTTGCAAAACACAATAATTCTAATGGAACTGTGGATTATGTTACTTTTAGACCTGGAGGACAGACATACACAAATGCAGTAAATGATCGTGATATGGATGTCAATAATTTAATACTTTATTTGCATGAGGCAGTAACTGTAAACATAACAATGAATTTAGGAGGTCAGGCAGCTAATTTTTCTTATTATGTTGGAGATGAAATTTCTCCTTTATTGCATGTCTGGTCATCTCCATTAGATACCATTACTCCTGATGAGGCTTGGCCTAATCAAACAACAATTTATCTACCTGCAGACAGAGAACATAATATAAGAGTTAGTGAAGAAAACGGAGCACCTCCTATTAATTATTATATTGATGATTTTTACAACACTACTAAATATGGTTATCCTAGAACTCTTGATCTGGTTTTTAATTGCACAAATGCTCAGATGAGAATTTCTGGAAGAATAAATCTCTCAAATGGAACTGGCACAGGATTTGATGATATAGATGTTATTTTTTATGAAATAGAAGGAGATAATCTTGTTCTTTTTGATTCTCCTCTTCCCTATAACTGGAGCAGGCATTTTGGAGAATCTGATCATTATAATTTTTCTGAAGGAACTTATAATGTAAGTATGGAGTCAATGCCTTCAGAATCAAATTTATTGATGTTTGTAGTTGCTAGAATAAACAATAGTTATTATGGTGGATTCAGAAATATAACTGCTTCTTGGGCAGCAGGTAATATAAATGATTTTGATTTTACTCTCTATGGATTATTAGGAAATTCTGCAAATATCTCAACAACTCAAAAAGATGGATCAGCAATAAATATCACAGTTCCAAAAGTAAGGATTCAGACAATAAATTCCAGTGGAGATATTATTACAAATGCTGACAATCCTGATGTTTTTATTAACTATAGTGACTTAGATAATCAGTTTTCAATAACAACCTGGCCTACTGCTTCCCAGGGAATTGTTAGTTTTCCTGTCCTTGCTCATAAAATTGATGAGTTTATTGTTCATGGTGGTGATTATGGATCATCTAAATTAGAAATATCATTAGAAGAAATAAATCAATCCTCTTTAGTCAATGTAACTGTCCGCGAGTGGAATATGTATGATATTAATGGAAATATCCAAACTAATGTAAAATTAGCAGTTTATAGACCTAGTAAAGAGTGCAATGTTCCTAATCCTCCAAATTCCTGTGTATTTGCAGATAATACCTTAAAAAATTTAGTTGATTTTAATGATTTTAACCTGGATTATTCTGGAGGAAAAGCCAGCATTAGAATAAAAAAAGGAAATTTAGTAATTCATTATAAAAATGCAGATACTCTGTCTAATGGTGTGCCTATGACAGATTTTGATGCATTAGCAAGCACAACTACTTCTGGAAATATTATTGAAGATGCCTGGAGATTAGGAAGTTTTGGTCCTAAGATTTATGAGGAAATTCTGATTGGAATCCCTTATAACCAGAACAACTATAATGAAAGTGGTGATTTTAATGTAACTATTAAAAAACTATACGATAGTGATTGGAATTTGATGTGGAATGTGGAGGTTAATGGAACTACTGGCTTAAAGGGGAATTTAACAGATTATGTAAATTTTGATGATAACTGGTTTACAGGAAAAAATTGTTCAAAAACAAATGCAAGTAAAAAATGTTTTGTTAATACTTCCTCTAATCAGGTTTGGATAACAATTCCCCATTTTTCAGGATTACAACCTATTGTAAGTGGTGTTTATACTCCCAGCGAGAATGATGATGATAATTCTCCAGGAGGTGGGAGTAGCGGAAGTTTTTCTGCAGTTGGTTTAATTTATATAATCAATGAGCTTATGTTCAAGCAAGGTTACACAAAAAGTCTTTCTTCAAGTGATAAAGTAAAAGTAAATATATCTGGAAAAAATCATTATATAACTATGGATAATATTACCTCAAACAAAGTAAAAATAAACATAACTTCAGATTTACAACAAGCAACTCTTTTTATTGGTGATGAAAAAAAATTTGAAGTTACAGATGATAGTTATTATGATATTATAGTAAGATTAAATAATATAACCAATAATAAAGCAAATTTAACTATCAGATATCTGCATGAAAAAATTATCAGTGAATTTGAAGAAGATGAAGAATTTGAAAAACCTCTAAAACAAGATGAAGAAGAGATTATAGAGGATAATTTCAAGGAAACTAAATCTAGAATGTTTGGAATTCGCTATTATCTAAGTATTATTGTTGTGATTATCATAATACTTTTTATTTTAAGTCTGATAGGATACAAGATTTATTATAAAAAAATAAAAAAAAGCAAAGATAAAAAAAGGAAGATAAAAAAATAAAAAAGAATATATTTTTTGATGTCATTATTCTCTATCACCATGACATTTAAATAATGTTTTTTAGATAAATCATTAGTTAGAGATCTATACACTAAATGATATTAATTGTTGATTCAAACATCGTTTTTTAGGATTATTAAAAGAGGGAAAAACTAGAAATCTCTTAATTGATTCTTCATTAAAAGCTATTGATGTTGAGATTCCTAAGGAAGTTATTGAAGGATAATTTTCAGTGCGGGATGATGATATTGTATAAAACTGTATAATTATTCAGCAAAGTATATCATATCCTTTTATTCGTGTTTTGGATGCTCATGACCCAGTCTTTTTTTATTCCTGAGATACTTCATATGATTTTCTTTTTCTTTTAGGAATTTTTTTAGATCTAACTCGTATTCATGGATCATCTTTGAAGCATGACTTCCTCCTAAGAAATGAGGCATTATAACATAAGTTGCGCCGGATTTGTATAATTGATTTGCTTCTTCTATATCATGGGACATTACAATAATTATTGCATCTTTATTTATCTCTCTCGCCTTGTTTATCAGTAATGAGTTTGTCTCAAATTCAGGAATTGTTGAGATAACCATCTTTGTTTTTGAAAAATCTAATTCATTCAAAAATTCATCCTCATCAACATCACCATATCTGCAGTTAATATTCTTTTTTGACAGCTCAAGTATTGTTTCAGGATTGTAATCCACAACAAGAAATTTCTTTTTAAGTTTTTTAAAAGCTTTCAAGATATCATGACCTATACGGTTATAACCAAAAAGAATCAGTTCATAATCTCTGAATTTTTGTTCTTTTTCCTTGACAATTTTCCTTTCAAAAATTGTAAGCATTTTAGAAAAATAAGGGTATAACTTATTTGAGTATAAAATCAGATATGTTGAACATGAGATAGTTATCATTCCAACAATAGTCACCAGTGACAGTATCTCGTTAGCTAAATGTCCTACACTTACACCCAGTGATATAAGGATAAGAGAGAATTCACTTATCTGAGCTACTGTAAATCCTGCCTGAAATCCTGTTCTTTTCTTATATCCAAGTATTCCCATTAAAATAATTACAATCAGAGGGTTTCCAATAAGAATAAATAATGAAAAGATTACTGCAGGAAGAATCAGATCCTTTATGTTTCCAAAAACCATCTGTGATCCCAGGAGTATGAAGAAAAGGATTATGAAGAAATCTCTTAAAGGTCTCATTTTTGAACTTATCTCATAATGAAAAGGAGACATTGAAAGCGCAATTCCTGCAGCCAGGGCACCTATCTCCATTGAGAATCCTAAATAATGAAATAATGCTGCAAGCCCTAATCCCCAACCTACAGAAAAAAGGAATAAAAATTCCTGCGATTTTGCAAAAAACTTTGATAATTTTGGAAGAATATAAATACTAATAAGAACAAATCCTATTATTAATATTAGACCAAACAGGATGCTTCTAAGTGATAAGCTTTCAAATCCAATATTTCCTGAAAATGAGGAGATAACCATTAGGAGAATTATAACAAAAATATCCTGGACCAATAAGAATCCTATTGATATCTTACCATATAATTTTTCCAAATCTTTTTTATCAGATAAAAGTTTCATGATTATTATTGTACTGCTAAAAGTCAATGCTATTGCTATATAAATTGAAACAATATTTGAAAAACCCAGTAACCTGGCAATAAGATATCCAAAAATAGATGTGAAAACTATCTGTCCTATACCTGTAATCAGAGAGACTTTTCCCACCTCTTTAATGACTTTTGGACTCAGACTCAATCCTACAATAAATAATAATAAAGCAACACCAATCTGGGAAAATACCTTTATTGTTTCTGTTGATTGAACAAGATCTAAAAGATAGGGGCTTACAATGATTCCTGAAAGAATGTATCCAATTATGAGGGGTTGTTTTAGAAGTCTCATTATACCAGAAATCAAAACAGTTATTGCAAGTATTATACTTAGTTCTATAAAAATTTCCATCTTAATGTCTGTCCTCTTTTAAAAAATTAATCAGTTTTAGGAGTTGCAAACCAATTTTTGCTGCACAGGAAGGCTATTAAAATCTTCTTGTATCAATTACTCTGTTAATTAGATCATTAACCTCTATTTATTGATATAATTAATTGATTCTTTATAAAATTTATTGTTGGAGTTTTCTTGCTACTTATATCAGAGGATTGTATATTATTCTCTACCACAATAATATTTAAATAATATTGATTATTGTTTAATAATAAGTATTGTCTAGATAATTTATTAGATCATAATTCTTTTTTAAAAAACTTGTAAGAAGATAAACTTTTAAAAAAGTTTAATCAAAACAGGCTTTAAAAAAAGCTCAAAAAGAAATTGTAAGGAGGTATTTAAAAAATGGCAGCTGAAGTAGCAAGAAAAATGGTTGAAGATGCAGGTATAGATGTAGACAGATTATTAGATTTGCTTGTTAAAAATGCAGCAGCAGAACTAACAACTTACTACTATTACACCATACTTAGAACAAATCTTATAGGATTTGATGGAGAGGGTCTAAAAGCTGTTGCAGAAGATGCTAGAATTGAAGACAGAAATCATTTTGAAGCACTGATTCCCAGAATCTATGAACTTGGAGGAAAACTTCCTGACAACATGAAAGATTTTCATGATATGTCTGCATGTCCTCCAGCAAAACTTCCTGAAAATTTTGATGATGTTAAGCAGATTGTTGAAGTTTTGTTAAAAGCAGAGCAATGTGCTGTTAAGGGATATACAGAAATCTGTAAAATGACTGCTGGAAAAGATCCCAGAACATATGAACTTGCATCTGCAATACTTAATGAGGAAATTGAGCATGAGGCGTGGTTCACTGAATTTTTAGGAAAAGGTCCCTCTGGACATTTCATGAGACCTAATGGGACAAACAGCCCTTTTGTTTCAAAGTTTCTTCAATAGAAAATTTTATTTTTTTCTTTTATTTTTTTACAATAAATATTAAATACTAATCAATTAATATTAATATTATGAAAAATAAAATAAAATACACAAACCAGAGAGTTGAAATATTAGATTTTCTTAAACATAAAACTAATCATCCTACTGTTGAAGGAATATACAAAGGAGTTAAGAAAAAGTTACCAAGAATCAGCAAAGCTACAGTATATCAAAATTTAAAATTTCTTTCAGAAAATGGATTTATTAAGGAAGTTAATATAAAAGGTATTTCAAGATTTGAACCAAATCTCAAACCTCATCACCATATTATATGTAAGAAATGTGGAAAAATAATTGATTTTGAATCTAAACAATTGACAAATTTCTCACTAGAACATATAAAAAAAATAAAAGGTTTTAATATTGATGGTGTTGAGACAAATTTTTATGGTGTTTGTAAAAATTGTAAGGGAGGTAAGTAAAAATGTTACATGAAGATAAAAATAAACTAAGCAGTGAAGCATTTGACCTTAAAAGAGCAATTGATTCTCTGAAAGAAGAACTAGAAGCAGTTGACTGGTATAATCAGAGAGCAGAAGTATGTTCTAATGAGAATCTCAAAAAAATCCTGATTCATAATAGAGATGAAGAAAAAGAACATGCTGCAATGCTTATAGAGTGGTTAAGACAAAATGATAAGGGTTTTGAAAAAGAACTGGGAGAGTATCTTAACCTTGATACAGAGGATATTGTCTCAGCAGAGGAGCATTAGAAAAAATCAGATAGATATATTTAATAATCTTATCTTACTTTAGAGAATAAAAGAGGAATTAGTCATGAATAAAAAATCTCAGCTGTCATTATTGGTAATAGTGAGTATCTCTGTTATTGCATTTATTGCCTTAATAACTTTTCTTATGTATATTCAAAAAAATAATTCTGGAGACTCAATAAACAAGAATATGGAGTTATTTGATTCTGAATCAGATTCTTTTCATGCCTATGCAGCTGGTTGTTTTAAGGAACTTACAAAAAAAGCTATTGTAAAATTTGGCAATGATTCTGAATTAATTAAGGATTATCTGAAAATATACGGAGATGAATGTTTTGAGGATAGTAAGAATTTGCTTATTGAGGTGTCTCCTCCTATGACTGTTGTTATTAAAGAGACTTCTGATATTTTTGAGATTGAAATAAAACTTAATACAATTTTATCTCGAGAACATATGAGCAAGGAAATTGATAAATATCATTTTATAATAAATAAAAAACAATTATCAATTGAGGATATCTCAGATAATGATTTTTTCCCACTGAAAATAGAAGGAAAAAATATTTCTCTGGTAAAAAAAGGAGAACCTGCTATTAATGAATCTGGCTATGAGGAAATAATTGTTAAATATTATGAAAAGCCGAATTCTGAATATGAGTTATTTTTAGAGTCATTTCCTATAATAAAAAGAGAGTTGATTTATAATCTCTCTATACTAGAGGATTATGATAGTGAGAAGGTTGAGGATATAATCTCAGATATGTATTTTGATGAACTGATTGTTTTTGATAGAGAATCTATATCTTATGAAAAAATAAAAGAATCTTTACTTAAATTTGATTTTGTTAGAGATGTTTCTAAAAATCGAAGATCTTATGAAAATCAGTATAGAAAAGTTTATTTCAGAAGAGAACTATCAGAAAAAGATCCCTCTAAAAATGATGTTTTTTATAAATTTCAGTGGTATCTGGAAAATAACGGCCAGTTTTTTGGAAAACTTGGAGCAGATATAAATATTGAGAATGCCTGGAAATACACAAAAGGTGATGAAGATATTATAATTTCTATAATTGATGAAGGTTTGTTTCCTAATAAGGATTTTAATAAGAATATAATTTATGAAAAGTGTTATGATTTTACTGATAATGACAGATATGTATATCCTGGAAGCAGTTTTGAATATCACGGAACTCACATAGCCGGGATAATATCTTCAGAAGAAAATAATAATTTTGGAATTGCTGGAATCTGTCCAAAATGCATAATCATAAATATGAGAGTTGTAGACAGGAAAGGTTCTGTTGACACTAAGACACTTATTAATGCTGTTCTTTTGAGTGTTGCAAGGGGTGCAAAAATAATCAGTCTTAGTTTATCTGGAGATAGTTATTCTTCTTATGAAGAGGCATTTTTTGCAAGATTATATGAAAAAGGGATTACAGTTGTTGCTGCAGCAGGAAACAATGGAAGTTATAGTAAAGAATATCCTGCTGCTTATCATGGAGTCATATCTGTTGCTGCAACAGACAACAATGATCTTATTGCATCATATTCAAATCAGGGTAGTTGGATTGATATTGCTGCTCCAGGAGATTTGATTGTTAGTTCATGTGGAACTGAAAAATATTGTTTTAATTCAGGGACTTCTATGGCTGTTCCAATGATTACAGGAACAATAGGATTGATGAAGTCAGTTAATTCTTCTTTATCTCCTTCTGAGATATTGAGGATTTTGAAAGATACAGCAGACACTACTGAACAGAACTACAAAAGAATTAATGCAGGAAGAGCTGTTGAGAGAGTTTTAAACTAGAAATCCTGCAAAATTTTCTTGTTTTTGATGTTTTTCAATAATCATATCTATATACTCTGTTCCTCTTGCTCTTCCAGGAGCAATTGCTACAAATTCTGAGCAAACAATATACTCAACATATCTGCTAATAATCATATTTGTATAATATTTTCTAAATTATAATTGTAGTTGTATTTCAATAGACTTATAGGTGAATTAAATTTAATTCATAAGAGTCTTTATTAAGTATTTTTTTTGATAACTTGTTAAACACATAATAGTTTATTTTCAGAGTTTCATAAACATTTTTAAATGATTCTAGATTTTTATAAATATTAAACATAAAAAAAGTGATGATGGAAGAAGATATTTTAGAAGAAGGTTATAAAAGAGCTTTAGAAGTTTTATATAAGAATTCCACTTCCAAGGGATTTTCTGCATCTCCTGAGCATTATGCAAACTACTACTCTATATGGGCAAGAGACCATGCTATTTGTTCTATAGCTGTCTGCCTTTCAAATGATGGAGAACTTATTGAAACAGCAAAAAATGGCATCTTCTTCTTACTTCATAAACAGATTGACTATGGACAGGTTCCAAGTTATGTTGAGATAGAGAGTAAAAACAGAGTCTATGGAGGACATGGAGCCATTACCTCAGTTGACTCAAATATGTGGGTTATAATTGCTGCAGCAGAGTTATACAGAAAAACAAAAGATATAAGATTTCTTTCTGATGTAAATATCAAGAGATACAACAGGCTCTACAGTTTATTAAAAGCTCTTGATTCTAATAATTGTGGTTTAATGGAAGTTCCTGTTACAGGTGACTGGGCAGATATTTTTAACAGAAGCTATCATGTTTTATATGATGAATGTCTGTATTATCAGGCTCTAAAAGATTTGCTGTTTTTATTTCAGGAGAGATTGAAAAGAAAAAGAAAACATGAAAAATTTGGGATAAATAATTATATTTTTAAGAGAATTAAGTGGCTTAAAAAAAGAAGAACAAAAGTAAAAAGAAGAATCAATGAACTTATGTGGTTTACAAAAGATAACATAGAAAAAGTAAGGCAGGAATACATGATAGTTTCTGAGATTAAAGTAAAGAATTATGAATACTATCAGTCTTTTCTAATGCCTTTTAAAAATTACTGGTCTCAGAGATTTGACAGTTTTGGAAATATCATGGCTATTATAACAGAAGTTGCAGATAAAAAAAACAGAAACACAATTATAAACTATGTTCTTAAAAATAATATAAACAAACCTTTTCCAATTACAGCTCTGCATCCTCCTGTTTTTAAGAATAATAAAGACTGGGAACCTATCTATAGCACTAAAGAAAAACCATATACATATCATAATGGAGGTATCTGGCCAATGGTCGGTGGTTTCTGGATTCATGTTCTTTCAAAGGTTTATCCTGAAAAAGCAAAAGAGGATCTAGAAATTTTGGCTAAAGCCTTAAAAGAGGACAACTGGATGTTTAATGAACAGCATTCTGGAAAAACAGGAAAACCTCTTGGAAGAAATTTCCAGGCATGGAGTGCAGCAGGTTTCATAATTGGTTATTTTTCTGTTAAACATAGAATTAATCTTTTTATCTGAGAATAAAAGTTTTTCTTTTATTAGAAAGAGTTAAATAACTTAATTTCCTAATATTTTTATGAAAAAAATATTGGTGGTGTTTCTAATCATGATTATTTTTTGCCTTAGTCTTGTATTTGCTGATGGTGGATTTTTTTCTGATTATTATTATCATTTAAATGCCCCTAATCAAAAAGCAGCTATTACCTGGGATGGGAAAACAGAAGAGATGGTGATTCTGTCATCTGTAAAATCTGATGATATATCTAATATAGCATGGGTCCTGCCTATACAGTCTTCTGAAAAACCTGATGTAGAAAAAAGTAATGCAACAATTTTTCAGGAATTAGTTAGATTTTTTTCAGTTCAAAGAAATTCTTTTGGAAAAAATATGCTTCCTAGCGAGGGTGATGCAGGCGGAGTTATAGTCATTGAGCAAAAAGAAATAGATGTTTATGATATAACTATATTAAAAGCAACAGATAGTCAGATGCTTCTTGACTGGCTTAATAATAACAAATATAAAATTCCTGAAAAAACAAAACCTATACTTGATAGATATGTTGATAAGGGAGATATGTATTTTATTGCTAATAAACTTGATCTAAGAAACAAGTTTTCTGATGAAATCGATAAAATCAATAAATTCAAGAGTAGGGATGTTATTAGAGACACTTATATATTTGAGATAGGTATAAATAAGTTTTCTAATGTAATAAGACAGGTTAGGGATGATTCTTATAAGATTGATAATGAAAGATTATCAAACTGGATTTATTCTGATATTTCTCAGAATTTTAATGACTGTGAGTTTGACTATGAAAGATTTGAAAATAATTATCTACAAAAATATTATTTTCTTGATAAAGAATTTATAGAAAATTTTGTAGATAAATATAAGGAATTTATTGATTGTAATAATAATAAACTTAATGGAAACCAGTGGAGTAGAATTGCTGAATCTTTTACAAGCAAAGGTTCTAATTCTAATTTACCAGAGGACCCTGGTATTTACTGTCATGAATCTATTAATGGAAAATATGAATACATAGTAATTTATTCAAATCCAGAGATTAATAAAAAATCTGTAAATTTAGGATTTTGCAACTATCTTGAAAATCAGAAACAGTTTATTAAAGACAATGTTGAGGAGTTTTATGAATTTCATATGAATAATAAGGATGAAATCTATGATTCAAAGAAAAAAGTTGATAAGATTATTCAGGAATCAGATATTGATTATGATGATTTCACTGATTTACAAGATACACTTAGTAAATTAAAAAGAGGTCTTGGAACTCCTTTAAAAATTGATTTTAAACCAGAAATCCCTTATTATCCTTTAGAAATTTCAAGCATCAATCAGGGACATGAGCATATTGAGGTTTATGTTTTTACAAATTCAGATATTAAGGAGAAAAATGAAATTTTAGTAAGTACTGAGACAAAAAAAATAACTTCAGACTTAAGAAAAAAACTAGCAGAACATATCAATATTCAGGATTCAGATTATGTCACAAGATTTGTTTTTGATGGTGAACTAAGTAGATTAAATAGTGATGCTGAATTTGAACAATCAGAAGGAGTGAAACCTGATATAGAGCCTTTGGAATATAATTTCTTGCAGAAGTTTTTTAACTGGATTAGAGAGTTGTTTTCATGAATTAAGTAATAAATCTGATTATTATTGCTTTCCACATATAACTTTATATATAATTTTGTTTTTATAAAACAATGAATAACAGAGGGGCTATTGGTGTTGTGATTATTGTTGTATTTCT
>WJLK01000049.1 GCA_014728565.1 Candidatus Pacearchaeota archaeon | reverse complement strand
TATTTATGTAATCATAAAGAGTTGTTCTAGTAAGGTTATAGACAAAATCGAAGTCAGAAATCTTGCATTTTCTAGTTATTATTTTATCATATTTCATATTCTAAGAAGAAGATTTTTACTTATAAAATTATCTAGAATGTCTAAAATATCTTAAGTGTCTAAATGCCCCCGCCGGGATTTGAACCCGGGTCACTGCCTCGAAAGGGCAGGATTCTTGGCCTCTGAACTACGGGGGCAAATTAATAATTGTCTATTGAATTGCCTATTATATAAATAGACAATTAGGATAAATTTATCTGATTTTTAAAGGTTTCTGAGAAGATTTATAATTCTCTACCACAGACATATATCCTGCCTTCTTTACAAATAAATTTGAGAAGTTCTTTGATCTAAATTATTCAATTACTTATTAATCTATAAATTTTCCCTGCTTTACAGATGAGTAACTCAGGAATTTATTACAGCTGTACCAAATTCTACATAGGGGGATTTTAGGAAGATTTAAAAAATATTTTTTATTCTTTATATAATAATGAAAAAAAGAGGAAAGTTTAGACTTGCTATATATGCTATTGTAATTGGTTTTGCAGTTATATCTTTCTGGAGAGGAATCTGGGGTTTATGGGATGTTTATGTTTTTCCTAATAATTATAGATTGAGTCTTTGGGTTTCACTTATGGTTGGTTTAGTAATACTTGTATTTACTCATCATCTTGTGAAAGAATTAATGTAATTAGAGGTCAATCTTCTTTGACCAGATACTAATAAATGGAATATCTCTCTGTTTTCCTGTTAGAGCATAAATCCAGCTAGTTACCCAGATTATAAATATGATTATACTAAGTCCGTAATAGATAAGTTTTCCTATTATAGGAATCCAGAAAAGAACAGTTTGTATAATGCTAACAATTATTGCTATTATAAAAATAACCAGGCTTTGTTTTGCATAGAACATTACATATTTGTCTTTTCTTTTTGTAATTATTGCTATAACAAATCCTATGATGCTTAGGAAGGTCGCAAGAAATGCAAATAATATTCTTTCGTCATTTTTGTTGTTTCTTTTTCTTGCTGTTTTTTTGGTTTTTTTCTTTGGCATTTTATTTTTCTGATTCCTCAATGAGTTGAACTCCTGAAACTATTCCCCATATCCATGCAGCTATAGGTCCTATAATAATTAGAGGTATTCCTATAACTGCCCCTATTATAGTTACTGTTAGTAAAAATCCTATAAGAAAACTTCCGAGAAAAATAATTAATTGATAGGTTCCATCCTTTGTTTTTCCTCCTATAAGGGTGCCTAATCCTGGGAGTATAAGTATATTTAGTATTAAACTAACAATAGCAAGACCTTGTGTTATTTTTTTCTTAGGTTGCTTAGTTACCTGTTTCTTAACTGTTGTTTTCTTGGTTGTTTTTTTTGTTTTCTTTTTTGGCATTTTTAAGTTTTGTTTTATTTAGACTCTTTTATTATCTGAACTCCTGAAACTATTCCCCATATCCATGCAGATATTACTCCAGCAAATATAAGAGGTATGCTTATTATTAATAGCATTGTATTGGTTACTGCAAACATGATTGTTAGTGCAATTCCTATCAGGGGAACAACTATTAGTAGTACTAACTGCCAGATGCCTTCTTTGATTTTTTTCCCAATTAATGTTCCTAAACCAGGCATTATAAGAATATTTAATATTAGGCATACTATAGCAAGTTCTTCTGAAATCCCCTTTTTTTTCATATTATTAATTATTTTCCAGGGTTTATAAATATTAGGGATAGCATTTTTATTCATACCAATAAACTTTAAAACCTCAAACTTCTAAAATAAATATAAATATGAGCCTGTAGCTCAGTCAGGTTAGAGCACTGCTCTTATAAGAGATTGTTTCACTAGAAATAATTTTTTCAAGCTGAACAGCTAAGAAAGGCAGGGGTCCCAGGTTCAAATCCTGGCAGGCTCATATTGTTAATTTCTACCAGGATTTTGAGATGATAACTATACAATGACTGGTTTCAAATCCCGAGTTCTTTTATTTCTTGTTTATGTTTGTTGATTATAAGTTTTCCAAATATCTCATTCATCATAAGAAAACTTATAATTCTTATTTTTCTGATTTTCAGATGGGATTAATGGATTATATTCAGAAAGGATTAGTTAAGTTTTCTAAATTTCAGAGAGAGAATCTTTTTTTGATGATAATTATTATCTTGTTGGTAACTGGTTTTTTTGCTATTGGTATAACTAGGGTTGAAATTGAATCTGATTTTGATGAGCTTAATCCTAAAGAACTTCCAGTTACAAAACTTGATAGAAGAGTAAGTAAGATGTTTGGAACTTCTGAGGGGATTGTTATCTTAGTTGAGATAGATGATGAAATTGACAGTGATAATATTCCTGTTGATATCAGAGAGCCAGAAGTAATTGAATTTCTTGTCAGACTTGAGAATAATCTCAGAGAGGAATCTATTATTGAGGATGTTCGAGGATTAAGCAATGTTTTCACTCAGGCTGGAATGCCTGTTCCTCCTAGTTTGGATGGTGTTAAAAACATTCTTAGTCAGGTTCCTGAAATTGGACAGGCAATAAGTTCTGATTATAGCTTTACAGTTATTTTTATAAGTGCAAATATCGGTTCTGAAAATGAAAAAATAAAATCAGCCAATAGTAGAATAGATGAAATAATCAGGCTTAGTACTCCTCCTTCTGGAATCAAAACAACTGTAACAGGAGATCCTGCTCTAGGTTCTCTTTTGTTTGACTTGTTGATTAGTGATGCATTTAGAGTTTTGATACTTGCTAGTATATTTATTTTTATTTTATTGATTATAACTGAGAGGTCCTTGAGAAGATCCGCAGTTATTATGATTCCTTTGATGTTTGGGCTTTCCTGGACTTTGGGAATACTGGGTTGGCTGGGTATTCCTATAACTGTTGGAACAGCTGGACTAAGTGCAATGTTGCTTGGTTTGGGAGTTGAATATTCAATTTTTCTAAATGCTAGATTTAAAGAAGAATCAAAAAAAAGAAATGTTGAGGAAAGTCTTGAATTAGCTGTATCAAATATTGGAACCTCTGTTCTTTCATCAGGAGGAACAACAGCCATTGGATTTTTTGCTCTTGCATTTTCAATTTTTCCTGTTTTAAGTGATCTTGGAATTTCACTAGGAAGCGGGATATTAATGTTACTAGCAGCTACAATTGGTGTAGGTCCTGTTGTTGTTTTAATGGATGATAAGATTTTTAATTTTTTTGAGAATGTTAATAGTAAAAGAACAGTTGTAAAAAAAGATGATAAAAAGAAAAAACAGGATTCATTTTTACAGAAGATTTTTTTAGGTTATGGAAGATTTGTTTCAAGAAATGCTCTTCTTGTTTTTATACTTACTTTAATTTTCACTTTTATAATGTTTTTTGGATTACAACAGATAAAACAGACTGATTTTGATTTTGAGACTGTGTTGCCTAATGATTTAAAAGAACTTCAGGCATTTTTTAAAATTGAGGATGAATTTGGAGAAACCTCAGGTATAAAAGTTTACATCTATCTGGATCCTGCCTATACTGATTCAGACGAACCTGTTGATATAAGAGATGAGAGAGTTTTACGTTATATTGATATTTTAACTGAAAAATCCAGAAATCTGGATTATTCTGTTTCAGTCTCAAGTGTCTCTGAGGTAATTAAGTCAGAGTATGGAATGATAATTGATAAAGATGCTATTGATAAAGAGGTTTTTGATTCTGCTAAAGACCTGATTAATAGTGATTATACAGGAACCTTTATCTCAATAAACCTAGATGAAAGAGCAGAGGATGATTCACAGGAGGTTGTAAGGCAGGTGAATGAGATTATAGAGAATACAGAAAAACCTTCTGGAATTGAGGCTAGAACAATAGGGGCATTAGCGGTTGTTGTTGAACAAAATAATGTGATAGGTCCTGATTCTTCAAAAACTTCTTTGATATCTCTTGTTTTGATTATAATATTTCTTTATATTCTTACTAGGTCCATAAGAAGCACATTTTTACCTCTAACAACAGTTATTTTAGGAGTTATATGGACTCTTGGTGTTGTTGGTTTTGCAAGAGTTCCTTTTAACAGCATTACTTCTTCAGTTATAACAATGACAATCGGTATTGGAATTGATTTTGGATTACAGCTAATGAATCGTTATGATTATGAATTAAGGTTTTATGATAAGAAAAAGGCAATGGAGGTTTCAATAGGAAACTTGTTATTTCCTATGATTAGCACTGTTATTGCTGCTCTTGTTGGTTTTAGAGCAATGAATCTTGGAGATTTAAAATTAATGGCTGATTTAGGAACAACAATAAGTATAGCAATAACAGTTTCAATGTTAGCTTCTGTTACTGGAGTTGCTAGTTTAATGGTTCTTTTACAGAGAAAAAAAAGAGTAAGGAAAAATATACAAATTACTGTAAAAAAGCTTAAAAGGAAAAAGCCCTCTAAGAGATTAGTAAAATGAAAAAATTATTTTTGGTTTTATTGTTTTTTATTTTGATTCCTCAAGTTGTTGCCCTTACAGAATCATTGGAGATTGGAGAGTACACTGTTACTTATAGTTATGATGAAAATGATGTAGAGGCTGGAGAGAGTTTTAATATCAAGGTTATCCTGACTAATGATGGTGAGAATAAAAGTGATATAAGATTTGAATTTGAGGAGGATTTTCCATTTAAATTTAAAGATGAGGATGATTTAAAAATATCCTTATTAGGAGAGGAAGAGTCAAGAAGTGCAAGCTTTAGAATTGAGGTTGATGAAGATGCAAGAAGTCAGGAGTATGAACTTGAGTTTAGATTAGAGGACGAGGATGATGATTATGATGATGAAATTGATATTAAGGTTGATAGCAATCAGCCAGAATTAATTATTGGAGATGTTAGAAGTGTTCCACTGATAATTACTCCTGATAGGGATAATATACAGTTGACAATAACAGTTCAGAACATAGGAGGAGGTGATGCAAATTTTGTCAGGGCAAGACTTGAATTACCAGAAGGCTTTACAAGTTCAAATTCTTATTCAGATATATCGAATTTAGGCAGTATTGGTGAGTCAGAGGGAAAGGAAGCAATATTTTTTATAGATACTGCAAAGGTTCTTGATTCAGGAGCTTTTGAAGCAGATTTAATTTTAGAGTACGAAGATCCTAATGACAATAACAAAGCTTCAAGATTAAAATTTGACTTACCTGTGAAAGGAAGGCCTCAGTTTATTGTGAGTGATTTTGAAGTTTCTCCCGGGGAAGTTCCTATTGGGACAGATGATGCAGAGGTAAGAATAACTATTACTAACATAGGTTTTGAAGAGGGAAAGGAGACTTCTGTAAGAGTTTTTGAAAGTAGTGATATTCCTTTTGAGTTTAATGAAAAAACAAGAACCATAGGTTCTCTGAAAAATGGAGAGTCTGGAACAGGTGTTTTTACATTCAATGTTGACAGCAATGCAAAAACTAATGATTATATTGTGAAAATCCAGATAAGGACAGTTAGTGAGGGAAATGTTTATATAAGTGATGAGACTATTAGTATAGAAATTAGAGAGAGCGAGCGAGGCAATCTTGGTGTGATCATCTCTCTGATTGTTCTTATAATCCTTGTTATAATTTTAATTTTTTCTGTTACAAAACTTAGGTCTAGAAAATAATAGAAAATTTTATAACTTTTGATTGTCTGTTAAAGAATATTAAAAATGAAAATATTAAATATGAATGTTGCTCCTGCTAATTTAATAAGGTTTTTTGTTCTTGTTATATTATATGTTCTTCTTGGAAACATTCCTCAGATACAACAGAATCCTGTTATAAGTGATGCAACCCTGGCGGTTAATATGATTGTCATAGTTATTGCAGGTATTCTTTATGGCAGGAATATTGGTTTGACAGTTGGATTGTTTGGTACTTTTTTTAATGCTCTCTCCCCAGCAGGAAATGCCTTTGAATTTGCAGCAATTGTTCCTCATGCCATAATGGGATGGGCATCTGGATTGCTAAAAGAAAATACAAATTCTTTTTGGGCTTCTCTAGCCATTGTTTTAGGACATCTACTGAACATAATTATTTTCTTATTTGCAGGTCTTGTTACTCTCTCAGGCATAGATAATTCTTTTTGGTATGGTCTTGCTTTTGAAGCTATACTTGGAGTGATAAGTATAAACCTGATTGTTTTTATATATAGGCTTATTTGTGGGAAGAAGAACTAGTGCTTTATAATTCCCAAAGCCCTGATTATAAGAAATATTCCTGCAAGTGCAAATGTGTAAGAGATTAGATAGTAATAGAATTGAAGACAAGCTGGACAGTCTTTGAATGGAATAAATAATTTTCTTCCATATTCGGTGAAGAGTAAGAGAGTTGATATTAAAATGAATATAACTCCAAGAAAGATATCTCTTGCAGAGATAGGGCTTTTGTTTTTCATAAGAATAATGAGGTAATTTAAGTATAAAAAATTATCTTAATTATGATTGCGAATCCTTATCTAGAATTATTAATTTTTGTTTCATTTTAAAATAATGAATGAAAAAAAATTAAACAAAGAAAGATTTTAAATAATATATTTTTTATTGTAACAATGTTTAATAAGGGTAGCTTATTGAGTAGTATAAGAAAAATGAGGAAGTCAGTGATATTGATTGGATGCATAATATTGATGGTCAGTTTTGTTCAAGCAGTTATTCAGACAGCTGACATCAGTGGTGATGAAAAAAATACATTTACAGATTCTGATGAGATTTACCTGACTAGCAGTCTATCTCTGTGTAACAGAGTTTACAATTTAGTTGATATTTATGTTGTTGAATCAGGAAGTGAGACTCTTGATGATGTAAGAGGGGATTCCCAGGAGATTACACTTACTGATAGGTTTGCTGTTCCAGATGAAACTTTAATATGGTCAAATCCTGAACCTGGGGATTATGATGTTATTATTGATTGCCAGAAGGATGGTGTTTATTCTTCTCTTGAGCCTCTTGCTAGTTTTTCAGTTGTTGCTGAAAAAGGAGAGGGAGGTGCCTTTGTAGGAGAGAATGATCCTGGCAGCCACTCATGGGATTATGATTCTGAAGAAGATAATTTAATGAATGTTATGTTGCAGTTAGGTCTTTTTTCTGAAGGTGAAAATATCAGTCTTGAAAACATGACTTTAAGTTTTCAGGGGCTTTTAGATGGAAATGAGATATCCAGAATAGAGATTTTTGTTGATTCAAATAATGATGGAGAGTTAGATGATGATGAGGAATCAATTGGATTCTTTAATGTTGAATCACCTTTATCAGAGAATGCTACAGTAAGAATCACACTTGATTATGTTCTTGAAGCAGATGAAGAAGAAAATTTTCTTGTTGTCGTCAGGATGGAAGAGGATGCAGAAGAGGGAGAAATCAGTTTAGATGTTAAGTCAGTCACTGGAACAGGAGAAGATTCTAATGAAGTAATAGTGTTTTCAGGTTTTCCAATTGAGTCAGGTGTTAAGACAATTTCTTCTGAATCCCCTGAAGAATCTTGTGAAGGAGATTTAAATCTTGAGATGAGTCCAAATCCAGCTACTCAAGATTCTATTATTACAGTTGTTGTAAGTGGAATTGAAAATTGCCAGAATAAGAGAGTTTCTCTAAGAGAGGAGGATTGTGATGGAGATGAAGTTGCTTTTTGTATCTCAGGAAGCACTGGTTGCCATATGAGTATTACCTCTGATGAATCTCAAACCTACTCTGCATGTATTGACAAGAATTCAGATGGTGATACTGATGACAGTGGAGAATCATCTTCTGTGGGATTAATAGTCAATAAAAATGGAGAAGCTTCTGGAGAGGAAGACGAAGAAGATACAGGACCAACAGGAGCTGCTTCTGGTTTAGAAAGTTTTACTGAGAGTTTGACTGGAGCTGCAGGAGGTTTTTTAATTCTTTTGGAACTTACTCTTCTTTTGATATTGTTTGTGTTGGTTATGATACTTTTCAAGTTAAAAACTCCTGGTGAGACAGATTCAGATAAAAAAGAGGAAAAATAATTTTTATAAAACTATAAAAATACCTGTTCTTTAATTTTAGTATGATAATCGGAATAACAGGAAAAATAGCAGCGGGCAAGGAGACACTCACTAATTTTTTTAAAGAAAAAGGTTTTGGATATCACACTCTTTCTGAGATTTTAAGAGAGGATATGAAAAAAAAGAATCTGGAAATGAGCAGAGCCTCTCTTCAGGATTATGGAGATATGCTAAGGAATAAGGAAGGTCCGGGAGTATTGATGAAAATTTTTCTTTCAAAGATTGATAGAAACAAGGATTATATAATTGATGGAATAAGGAATCCTGGTGAGGTTGAAGAACTCAAGAAATATAGTAATGTTTTCCTTATTGGTGTTGATGCTCCTCAAAAAATAAGATTTGACAGGGTTTTAAAAAGAGGAAAAGAAACTGATCCAAAGACATGGGAGGATTTTTTAGAGGTTGATAATAGAGATTTTTGTGATCCTTCTAATCCCCTGGGTCAACAAGTAGGAAAATGCATGGAAATGGCGGATTTTGTAATAGTTAATGATGGTGATTTAGAAAGTTCTATTAGGAAGATTGAGGAGCTGTGGGAGAAAATGAAATCTAGAGATTTTTGGACAAAAAACATTTAAACTCATGATTTTTGTTTGAATTATGAATTATAGAGGAGTAATTATTGAAGAAAGTCTTGAAAATAAGGAAGTTCTGAATAAGGTCAAGATTATCAGTACAAAAGTTGAGCAGGTAACTGAAAAACATAAAACTCCCTGGGTTAAACAATGGACTCTTCATACAGTTGAGATATCAGAAGAACAGGCAGAAACAATTGCAAATGAAATAAGTGAATCTCTTGATAGCCAACACAGTTGGTATGCTGATTTTAAGAACAACAAATTTCATTATATTATTTTCAGAGATAATATTTTTAGGATTAACAGGGATAATAAGGAGCAATATGATGAAGCAAAACAACATAGTATTTCTTTAGGAATACCTGAGTATCAGGTTGATTTTCATCCAGAGGTAGGAGAGTGGGAGAGATAAAATGTTAATAGGTATTGTTGGAAAGCCTTCATGTGGCAAATCCACATTTTTTAAAGCAGCTACTCTTGCAGATGTTCTTATTGCAAATTATCCCTTTGCTACAATTAAACCAAATCATGCTATTGGTTATGTAAAAATAGATTGTATTGAGGAAGAGTTTGAAGTTAAATGCAATCCTCAGAAAGGTTATTGTAAGAAGAGTAAAAGATTTGTTCCTGTTGATTTATTTGATGTTGCTGGTCTTATTGAAGGTTCTTCTGAAGGGAAGGGTCTTGGAAATCAATTTCTTGATGACCTAGCAGGAGCTGATGCTTTAATTCATATTATTGATGTTTCTGGAGAAACTGATTCAGAAGGAAAAGAAACTAAGGGTTATAATCCAATAGAGGATGTTAAAATGCTTGAGAGAGAGCTTGATTTATGGTATCTTGGAATATTAAAAAAAGTGTGGAGGACTTTTTCAAGAACTATTCAGAATACAAAGCAGGATTTTGCAAAAGCAGTTGCAAAGCAATTTTCAGGTTTAAAAGTAGGTGAGGATGATATAAGAAAAGTTGTTTTAAAATTAAAATATGAAAGTGAAAAACCTAATGAGTGGTCTGATGAACAATTGTTTGCTTTTGCTCATGAATTAAGGTGTGTAAGCAAACCTATGATTATTGCTGCTAATAAGATTGATAAAGAAAACAGCAGGATAAATTTTGATAATCTAAAAAACGCTTATCCTGAGTTGATTATTGTTCCATGCAGTGCTGAAGCTGAACTTGCATTAAGAGAGGCAGATAAACATGGATTAGTTGATTATATCCCTGGAGAGTCTGATTTTGAGATAAAAGGAGAGCTAAATGAGAAGCAGAAGAATGCTCTTGAAAAAATAAAGCTTCTTTTAAGAGAGTATAAAAGTAGTGGAGTTCAGGAAGTGTTAAACAAAGTTGTTTTTGATTTACTGAAATACATAGCTGTTTTTCCTGCTGGTGCTAATAAGTTAACTGATAGTAAAGGGAATGTGCTTCCTGATTGTTTTTTGCTTCCTGAAGGTTCCACAGCACTTGATTTTGCTTATACAATACATACAGACCTTGGTAAGAATTTTATTAAGGCAATTGATGCAAGAACAAAACAGGCAGTGGGAAAAGAGTATAAAGTTAAGCATAGAGATGCCCTGGAGATTGTTACTAGATAAAATGCCTAAAGTTTATTTTTCAGAAAATATTAATAAGATAATTGAAAAAATTGATTTTTCAAAACTAGGTGAAACTGTTGCTATAAAAGTTCATTTTGGTGAAAAGGGATGCAGAACCTACATTAATCCTGAGATTGTTAAAAAAGTTTATGATAAAGTTACAGGTTTGGGAAAAAAAGCAGTTCTTGCTGAATGTAATGTTTTATATAGAGGTTCAAGAACTAATCTTAAAGACCATCTTGAAACTGCTAAGAAGCATGGTTTTGATTTTGCTGAGATTGATATTTTAGATGGAGATATTGGAGAAAAATTTTTAGGGGTGAATGTAGGTGGTATTTCCAAATCTGCGAGATTGGGAAAGGGAATAGAGAGGTATGATTCAATGATTGTTTTAACTCATTTCAAAGGTCATATGGCTTCAGGCTATGGAGGAGCTTTTAAGAATATTGGTGTTGGTCTTGCATCTCGTGCAGGAAAACTTCATATACATTCTAATGTTAGTCCTTTTATTAATGTAGAAAAATGCAAGGGCTGTGGAGTTTGTATTGAAAATTGCAAGAATAATGCTATAAAGCTTATTAATAATAAATCAGAAATTGATAGGGAAAAATGCACTAGATGTGCAGTATGCATAGCAGTCTGTCCAGAAAAAGCAGTTAGGATTCCTTGGGGAAATTCGACAAGCGAGGAGCTTTGTAAAAAAATAGTTGATTATTCTTATGGGATTGTAAAATCAGTTCCAAACATAGTTTATATAAATGTCTTGGAGAACATAACTGAGGAGTGTGATTGTATGGGGATTGAACAAGAAAAAATTGTTCCAGATATAGGAATTTTATTGTCTTCTGATATTGTTTTAATTGATAAGGCAAGTCTTGATTTAGTAAATAAAAAATCTAATGGAAAGTTTAATGAGATTAATTCTGTTGATAAAAATTTGCAGATTGATTATGCCTTTTTAAGAGAAATGGGTGAAAAAGAGTATGAGTTTATTGATTTAGATAAAGAATGATATCATCAGCCTTTTTTATAAATATCTTAACTGTTCAATAATCTTTTTGATTATATTCAAATCTTCTTTTGTTTTTTCAATGTCTGTAGTGACTTCAAGTGTTATTTCAGAATCTTCCGGCAATAATGAGAGAATTTCTCTTAGGTTTATGTTAGATTCTCTGAAAGATTTATGCTGGTCTATTTTTGCGTTAATATCCTGGCCTCCAATATGGAAATGAACAGGTTTTAATTTTAGAAACTCTCTAATAAAATTGATGTGATTTTTTTTAAGATGATTTGCAGTTACTATGGCATGGTTTATATCAAAACAAAATCCTTTATTTGTTTTTTCAAGAAAGTTTTTTGTTTCTTCTGGAAATCTGCATAAAACTTTTCTATAACCTGCACTGTTTTCAATTAAGATCCTTTTATCCTTTAGATTTTTCAGGAATTTTATTGCTTGTTTTTCTGTACAATCTTTTTCTATGATTCCTGCATGAAAAATTATTTTTTTAGCATTTATATGGTTTGCTAAATTTATTGCAAATTTTGCTGATTTAAGATTTTTGTCATAAAGTTTTTTATTTGCATTGTTTATTCCATTTCCAGAATGTTGAGCATGGATTATTATAGGTTTTTTGAATTTTTTCAGGAAATCATATTTGTTAGTTTCAATAGCCTGTATTTCAAAAAAATCTGCTGTTTTTTTAAAATTTTTCAGGAATTCTTCACTGTTGTATGTTTTTACGCCTATTTTCATCTATCTTGCCTTTTTTAAGATATGCTCTTTCAATCAAACAAAGATGGGTTTTTAAATTTTGAGTATGTTTAGTGAAAAATATTCTCTTGATTACAATTATCTTTATAAACTAATCTTTTACTCTAAGAACATGACAGAAAAATTTGTTTACAGTTTTAAGGAAGGAAACAAAGAGATGAAGGAATTATTAGGAGGAAAGGGAGCTAATCTTGCTGAAATGACCTCTTTAGGAATTCCAGTTCCACCAGGTTTTACAATAACAACAAAGGCGTGTCAGTTATATTATGAGGACAATAAGAGATTAAATGAGGATGTGAAGAATCAGATTTATGAAAAGCTTCTTGAACTTGAGAGAGATATTGGAAAAAAACTGGGTGATGAACAGGAACCTTTGCTGGTTTCTGTTAGAAGCGGAGCAGCAGTAAGTATGCCTGGGATGATGGATACTGTTCTTAATCTTGGTCTGAATGATAAAACTGTTATTGGATTAGGATCAAAAACAGGAAATGATAGATTTGCTTTTGATTCTTACAGAAGGTTTATACAGATGTTTGGAAATGTTGTAATGGGGGTTAAATCTGAGTTGTTTGAGGAAATCTTAAGTAAAGTTAAAAGCAGCAAGGGGATTAAGTTTGACAAGGATTTGGGAGTTGATGATTTAAAGAAATTAATTGCGATGTACAAGCAGTTAATAGAGATTAAGACAGGAAAACTTTTTCCAGATAATGTTCATGAACAGTTGTATATGGCTATTAATGCTGTTTTTGAGAGCTGGAATAATGAGAGGGCTATTAGTTACAGAAGACTGAATAATATCCATGGTTTGATTGGTACTGCTGTAAATATTCAGACAATGGTTTTTGGAAATATGGGAGATGATTCTGGAACAGGTGTTTGTTTTACCAGGAATCCTAGTAATGGAGATAATAATTTTTACGGAGAGTTTTTAATGAATGCTCAGGGGGAGGATGTTGTTGCTGGAATAAGAACTCCTGAAGAAATTGATAAACTTGGAGAGATTATGCCTGGAATTTATAATCAATTGTTGGAGATTAGAGATAAACTTGAAATCCATTATAAAGATATGCAGGATATTGAGTTTACAATACAGGAGGACAGACTTTATGTCCTTCAGACTAGAAATGGCAAGAGAACTGCACAAGCTGCTGTAAAAATTGCTGTGGAAATGGTTGAGCAGGGTCTTATTAACAGGGAAACAGCAGTTTTAAGAGTTGAACCAGAATCTCTTAATCAACTTCTTCACAAGCAGATAGATCCTAATTTTAAATCAAATTCTGAAATTTTATCAAAAGGTCTTCCAGCAAGTCCTGGAGCAGCTGTTGGGAAAATAGTTTTTAATGCAGATGATGCTCAGCTAATGATGGAGAGAGGAGAGAGTTCCATACTTGTAAGAATTGAAACCAGCCCGGAGGATATTGAAGGTATGAATGCTGCTCAGGGAATTCTTACTTCAAGAGGAGGCATGACCAGTCATGCTGCTGTAGTTGCCAGAGGAATGGGAAAGTGTTGTGTTGCTGGATGTTCAGAACTTATCATTGATGAAAACAAAAGAACTTTTGAGGTTTCTGGAAAAGTTTTAAGAGAGGGTGATATAATTACTCTTGATGGCTCTACT
This sequence comes from Candidatus Pacearchaeota archaeon, assembly GCA_014728565.1. Classification (GTDB taxonomy): domain Archaea; phylum Nanobdellota; class Nanobdellia; order Pacearchaeales; family GW2011-AR1; genus ARS1285. Next base: position 2,941 of record WJLK01000049.1, on the reverse strand, counting down.
GGAGAGGTATTTTCAGGAAGTTTGAAATTAATAGAACCAAGCATGGCTGGTGATTTTGGAAAATTAATGCAATGGGCAGATGAACTCAAGAAATTAGGAGTTAGAACAAATTCTGATACACCTAAGGATGCTTCTGTTGCACTGAAATTTGGGGCTCAGGGAATTGGTTTATGCAGAACTGAGCATATGTTTTTTGAGGAATCCAGGATCAAGGCTGTTAGAGAGATGATACTTGCTGAGGATGTTGGGAAAAGAAAACAGGCTCTTTCAAAGATATTGCCTATGCAAAAAAATGATTTTAAGGATCTTTTTAAAATAATGGATAATAGACCTATTATAATAAGGCTTCTTGATCCTCCTTTGCATGAATTTTTACCAAAAGATGAAAAAGGAATTCATAGCATCTCCAGTGAGGTGGGTGTTTCTCCTGAAAAAATAAAAGAAAAGATTGAGGAACTTCATGAATTTAATCCTATGTTAGGACATAGAGGATGCAGATTAGCTATTAGTTATCCTGAAATAGCTGAGATGCAGGTTATTGCAATTTTTGAAGCTGCTTTAGAGGTTATTGAAGAAGGAATTACTCCACTTCCTGAGATTGAAGTTCCTCTAGCAGGCAATGTTAAGGAATTTTTAAAAATAAAGGATATTGTGAAAAAAGTAGCTGATGAGATGAATATTAATGGCAGGATTAAATATAAGGTTGGGACCATGATTGAGGTTCCAAGAGCAGCTATTACTGCTGATGAATTTGCAAAAGATGCTGATTTTATGTCTTTTGGAACAAATGACCTTACTCAGATGGGTTGTGGTTTTTCCAGAGATGATTCTGGAAGTTTTTTAAAAGAGTATGTTTATTTAGGGATATATAAAAGGGATCCTTTTCAATCTATTGATCAGGAGGGCATAGGAAAATTAATGCAGATATGTGTTGAAAAAGCAAGAGCTGTTAATCCAAAAATTGAAATAGGTATTTGCGGAGAGCATGGAGGTGAACAAGAATCTGTTAAATTTTGCCATAGAATAGGGTTAAATGATGTTTCCTGTTCTCCCTACAGAGTTCCAATAGCTAGATTATCTGCTGCTCAGGCAGCAGTTGAGGAAAAAAAACAAAAGGAAGAACAGGCTTATAAGGAACTTGTTAAAAAATCTGTGTCTTCTCTTAAGAGTAAATTTGGAGAAAGCATAAGAATGGATGATCTTGAAAAAGAGCTTTATGTTATGATTAATACTGAATCTTTTAAGAGATAATTTAATCAGTCTTTAATTCTAGATTATTTATGATTTCTTCTGTCATCTCTTTTATTGACTGATTGCCATTGATTGTAAGTATGTTGTCATATTCTTTTAATACAGGAAGAGTTTCTTTTTTATATATTTCAAGTCTTTTCTTTACAGCATTTTCTGTATCATCTTTTCTTCTTACTAATTTTCCTCCGCATTCATCGCATATTTCTGGATTTTTGGGTTTTGGTTCTGTGAAAATATTATAATTAATCTTGCATTTTTTGCATAATCTTCTTCCTGTTATTCTTTTAATAGCTGTTTTATCATCAAGAGTTATCTCAATTACTTTGTCAATTTTTGTTATTTTTTTTAAAAGTCTTGCCTGGTTGAGATTTCTTGGAAATCCATCTAAAATAAATCCCTTTTTGCAATCCTCTTTTTCAAGTCTGTTTTTTAAAATCTCTAGAGTAAGTTCATCAGGAACAAGATTTCCTTTATTTATTATTTCATCAACTTTTTTTTTCAGAGGTCCTTGAAGACTTCTGAATATATCTCCTGTAGAAATGTGGGGAATTCTGAGTTTTTCTGAGAGTATTTCAGCCTGAGTTCCTTTTCCACTTCCCTGAGGACCTATTATTAGCAGTTTCATTTTCCAAGACACCTATGGTTTCTTAAAGCAACTTCCTCTTAATAGGAAAAATAGGTTTTTAAAATTATACATGGCCTGGGCAGAGAATTTTATAATTCAGGTTTTTTAATTTTATTAGACTTTCATGCATTTTTTCTGGCTGGGATTCAGGAAGATCTGTTCTTCCAATTCCATTATGAAAAAGAGTGTCTCCTGAAAATAAAACATCTCGGTATAGAAATGCAATAGAATCATCTGTGTGGCCCGGAACATGAATCACTTTTATTTCTATGAATAATATTCCTTGGGTTTGTTCAGGATTTATTTTGTTTTTAATTAAATTTTTGTAATCATAGATTTTTGCATTTTTAAACAAGTCAATATTCCCATTATGGTCCCAGTGCTGATGGGTTATAAGAATCATATTAATGTCTTCTGGTTGAAGGTTTGTTTTTTTTAAGTCTTCTAGAAATTCCTCTCTTGCCTCTCTGCTTGATGTGTCTATTAGGATTTCTTTGCTGTTTATTTTGAGGAGATAAACACATGAACCAAAATTTTCAAAATAAAACTGCAGAATATTAGGTTTTATTTTTCTTATCATTTTGATTCTGGTAATATTTTTTTAATTTTTATCTTGTCAGGTTTTTATTTTGATAAAACTTTTTCTAAAAGTTTTTATCTTGTCAGGTTTTTATTTTGATAAAACTTTTTCTAAAAGTTTTTATCTATATTTCTTGACATACATCTTTTTTCTTCTTGATTCAATTATATTTTTTGTTTTGAATGATATAAAAAATAAGGAGAACATTACTAATGCATAAAACAAAAATATGAATTTAAATGGAAGAAATAAAAGTATAAATGAAGCTATAATTTTGCTTATTATTTTTCCTGCATTTATAGACGTCAGAAAAGGAGAGTAATATCTTAAGGTTTGTTTTTCATTTAATAAATCAAAAAAATATGCTTCAATTGTAGGTTCAAGCATTGCAAGTCCCAAGCTTGCAAGGACTATTAGTGAGAGAATATAGTATATATTAGAGATAAAGAAACATAATAAAATAATTACTGCTGGAATTAAAAAAC
>WJLK01000048.1 GCA_014728565.1 Candidatus Pacearchaeota archaeon | reverse complement strand
GTTTATAAATAAAAGCAATTTATATTTACTAATAAAAAATGGTGTCAGAAAAATTAATCATTGTTTTAATCACATTGGCTATATTACTATCAGCTGTTTCAATTGCAGTTACAGTCAGCAGTGTGAACAGCAAGATGATTCCTGAACCTCCACAAATAAATTATGCTGAACCTATACCTGATTCTGATAAAGCTCAGATTGGTTTAGAAATTAGTGGATCTAGAGGTGGTTAACATGGATACAGAGAAATTTAATAATTTGGTTGCAGTGCTTGCTATTGTTATTGTGCTTATTGCATTAGTTAATCTTTCTACAACTCTTATAAGAGTTTCTGAATTAAGAGAGGGATTAACTGGATATGCAACAGGTTATGTTAATATTACCATTTCAGAGATGATAAGTTTGGATTTGTTAAATGATACAATAGAGTGGGGTGCTGGAGTTGTTAATGAAAGTTTTTTAAATTCTACTCTTATAACTTATGCAGATAATATAACTGGTTATGTTGAACAGGGCAATTGGACCTGTACTGACTGCACTGGATTTACTATTGAAAATGTAGGGAGTGTTAACTTTACTTTAAATATATCATCAAATGTCAATGCTACAAATCTCCTCGGAACTCAAACAGCTAATCTGTTTCAGTGGAACATGACTGAAAAGGAAACAGGAACCTGTGCGTCTAGTTATCAGTCTAATGATGTTGCCTGGGGACAATTTGCAGATGTTAATGTAACTGGTGCAGCAGGAATCTTCTGTACAAACTTTAGTTATCTATCAGGCGAGGATGAAGTGTATCTTGATTTTAAACTAAGAGTTGATCAGGGTGTTGAGCCTGGAACTAAAACAGCTTTAATAGATATACAAGCTTTGTCTTCTTAAATTTTTATTAATTAATTAATTTTCATAAAATAATAACTGAAGTTTAATTAAATTGCAGATTTTTTATTTTGATTTAGTATATGAATAGTGGGAATTTGATATGAACAATATTTATAAAATACGATTCTTTTTAATTATAAAGATAAAGAGGTTTTGAAATATGGTTGAACATAAGAATCTTTTACTCACATTGTCAGTGATTATCCTTCTGGTTAGTTTAATCAATATTTCAGTTACTCTGTTTAAAATTTCTGATTTTAAAAAATCTTATTCTGGATATACAACTGGGTATGTTAACATAACTGTTCTTGAATCTGTGGTTTTAGAGGTTACAAGAGACATAATTGACTGGGGAAGTGGTCAGATTAATGATAGTTATCCCAATGCAACTCTATATACTTCTGGAAATGATACAGGTGTTGTAGAAAGAGGAAACTGGAGTGGAGAAAATGCTAAAGGGATCATTGTTAAGAATATAGGGAGTGTTAATTGTTCATTGTATATAAAAACTGATAAAGATGCTCATGATTTTTTTGAGAGCTTTAGTTCTTCAAATGAGGAGTATAAAATAAATGTTTCAGATAAAGAGAGTGGCAGTTGTTATAATCCCTTTTTTAATATTAGTTTGTGGTATGATGTTAATAAGACCTCTCCTGGGGATTTGTTTTGTGAGGAACTTAGTTATTACGAGAGTAATAATGAAGTTTTTGTAGATGTTCTTTTGACAGTTCCCAATGATACAACTAAACTCGGTGTTCAATCTGATTTAATAACTTTTACAGGAACTGCAGCTTAATTAGCTTATGGAAAATTATGCTGAAAATAGAAAAGTATAAAAATTATTTTCTTCTTAAAATTATATGATAATGAAAAAAAGAGGATTATTTTTTATTTTTTTAATGATTATTATGTTAAATTGTTTCAGTGTTTCAGCTTACCTGGGTATGACTCCTGCTAAGATTCGTTTGGATTTTGAGGCTGGAAAAAAATATTTTGCTAATTTTAGAGCAATGGGTGGAAGGTCAGAGGAACTTGAAGTTTATGCTACTGGAGATTTTTCAGAATATGTTAGATTTGATAGAGTAAATTTAACTAAAGATCATAGATCCTTTACAGCATATATTGATTTGCCAGAGGAAGCAAGCAAACCTGGACCAAATGTTTTGTACATCAAAGTTAGAGAGAAGGTTAATGAAAGTAGGAGAGGTATAGTAACAAGACTTGAAGTAGGAGCAAAAATAATTATTAAGGTTCCATATCCAGGGAAATATGCCTTGATAAAAACTTTTGAAATAAGAGATGTTAATGAGGGAGAACCTACAGATATTCAGCTTGGTGTTATTAGTTTAGGATATGAAGATATATATGCAATACCTGAGGTTTTGGTTTATTCTGATGATGAACTTGTTGATACTTTTAATTTAGGAGGAGTTCATATGAAAACAAATGATGAACATCTTTTTACAAGGGAGATTGGAGGATGTTATTATAAATCTGGATTCTATAATTCAACTGCATTGGTTGATTTTGGTGGAAAATTCAAGGCAAATAGGAGTACTTATCTTAGGGTAGGCACCTTGCATGTTGATATTATTGATTGGACAAAAAAAGTAAATAATACTGGAATAAACAAATTTTTTGTAGAAGTTGAAAGTAAATGGAATAATGACCTTGATAATATCTATGCTGAAGTAAATGTAAGCAAGGACGGGAATCAGGTGGATTTTTTTAAGACACCTTCAATTCAGCTAGGTAGATGGAAAAAAGAGATTTTGGAGGGATTTTTTAATTCTGATGGGTTAGATGTTGGATATTACAAGGCTAACATAACTATCTTTTACAATGGAGAGTCAAACTCTAAAATTGTTGATGTAGAGATAGTAAAACCAGAGGGAGAGTTATTTACTGTTGTAATAATCACAACTGTTGTTGTTCTTTCTTTAATTGCTATTATAGCTATAACAGCTTTTGTAGTTTATATCTTAATGAAGAGATCAATTAAAAAGAGTAAAAAAACTTAAGATGAAAAATAAAAAAATTTTTATGATTGTCTTGATTCTTTTTGCAATAATCTTCCTTTTATCTGTTTTTTTATTTAGTAATTTTCTGGATTTTATTTCAGTTATTCAAAAAAAAGAGATTTATGCTGAAGGAACTGTTGGAGAGCGTCGTAGTGTTGGTATAGAGATAAATGGAACTGCTTTTAAGTTTGGAGTTATTCCTCCTGGAAATAATGGGAAAAAAGAATTTAATCTTAAAAATGTTTATACCCAGGATGTTCAGGTTAATGTTTATGCAAAAGGAGATATAAAGGATTTATTGGTTATTAATGAAAATTCTTTTGTTTTAAGAGAGGGAGGAAGTAAAGATATGATTGTTTATTTTAGTCCTCCTCATGGAACTCAAAAAGGTGTTTACAAAGGAAGTATTGTAATTGAGATTAGAAATACTAGAATAAAAAATTAGTACAAAAAGTATTTAAGAGCATTTTCTTTAGTTCTTTTATGAAAAAGAGGAATTTCATATTTATAGCTTTGGCTTTATTATTAATACTTATAATAAATTATTTTTTATTAGAAAAAACCATAACAGGGTATCATTCAGGAGAGGTGTATATTGATTTAGGAGGTTTTCAGTTAAATATTCACAGTCCTGAAAATAGAACTTATAATTTCACTATGAATGATAGTTATCCTCTTGATTTAAATGTTTCTGCAGAGGGTAGTGTAGAAAATTGGTGGTATACCCTTGTTGATTTGAAACACGGGTGGATTGTTTATGAGAATGTCTCTTTTACACCTAATAGCAGTATTAATGCGTCTCGTTGGAGTAATAAATTAATGGTTTATGCAAATGACTCTCTTGGAAGAGTTTTTAATGCAAGTGTTTATTTTTATATTCATGTCAATAACTCTGCTCCACTTATTGGTAATCTTTCTGATGAATATTTTGCCTGTGAAAAAGGAGGTTTTAGCACTACTTTTTGGGCAGATGATAGTGATGAAGATAATTTATTGAGTGGTTTGAATCCTCAGTATCCAACAAGTCCTTTTTTTATTGATTCTGGAAGTAGATATAATTTAACTAGGATAATCTATGAGATTTTTTCAGGAACCTTAAGTAAAGACGATGCAGGAGGTCCTTATTCTGGATGGCATACTTATCCAGAGAATGTTTCTGTTGATGATAATGAATATGCTGATTCAAAATCCCTTAATATAACAGTCATTGCTGTTAACAATGAACCTGAGGTAGAACATATAAGTGTTAGAACATTATGGACAACAGGAGAAAACAGTAGTTTTTACTATCAGGTGAGAGCTAATGATACAGAGGATTTTATATATGATGTAAGTAATTCAAGTGAGTTTTATAATTATACTGGTAATTTGACTTTTAATGTAAGCTTTTCTAATTCTAGTTGTAGATTGTTTAATATAAGTGATAATGGTATTATTAATTACACTGCTAATGAGAGTGGTTTATGCGGTAATAGTAGTAGTTACTTTCATAGCATAGAGATTTGCGCTATTGATAATGGTTTATCAAATCCTCATCCAAATGTTAGTTTGTGTTCTGCTTATGGAAGTCCTTTTTCAGAGCAGGGTTGTGTTAATTTTAGTTTAACTGTTACTAATGAGAACAGAGCACCTGTTATAATTTCTTATTATCCACTTTCACTGATTTTTAATGCAGAGGGGACAACCAGGTTATGTTTTAATATAACTAAATATGATCCAGATGGTCCAGCAATTGATACCTACTGGTATGCGGGAGATTCATTAAAAGAGTATGATGCCTATGTCCCTGGCCAGAATTATGATGAATTTTGTTATAGCTTTGGTTGTGGTGTTTCTGGTGTTTTTCCTATAAAATCAGAGATTACTGATGGATTATTAAATGATTCTGTGCAGTGGAATATCAGTATTTCTCATGTTCCTTGTGAAACTCCTGGAGGTGGTGGAGGTGGTGGAATAAGCATTCACTGTGAGGAGAAATGGGGTTGTGAAGTCTGGAGTAAATGCATGAATTTAGAGGAGGCTGTAAATATTGGAAATATAAGCAGTGTTTACGAATTATTAATAAGAAGCAGGTGTGATTTATTTGACTGGAATAAAAAATCTTGTGGTTATCAGATAAGAAATTGCACTGATCTTAATCATTGTGGAACTAATGAGACTAAACCTGGAGTAATTAGAGAGTGTTTTTTTACTAGAGAGCCAAATTGTAATGATGGAATTCAAAATTGTCATCATGGAGCTTGTGAGGTATTAGTTGATTGTGGAGGTCCTTGTAAACCTTGTCCTACTTGTTCTGATGGAATACAAAATCAGGGAGAAAAGGGAATTGATTGTGGTGGTCCTTGCCCTCCTTGTATTAGAGAGATACCAGTTCCTATTTCAATTAAAACAGTTCTTATTTTTAGCTTTTTTATAATGTTCATACTTGCAATTATTTTTGTTATAATAATGATGATTAGATATTCTAAGACAAGGAAGATATACGAGAGGATTGCAAAGAAAAAATCAATTTTAGCTTCTCAATATAGCAAATCTAAATCAGATAGTAAAGATTCTGCTAAAAATCTTAAAAATAACAAACAATAAAAAGATTTAAAAGGTTACTTTTCGTTATTAATAGTAACTTTAAGTAACTAAAATTCAGTTCCTCTAACTTAGGGATTGGAAGATATTAAATATAAATGAGCAAGGCTTTTCTTTTGCTTAAAGGCAGAGATATTCAAGCCTAACAGATTTAATGAAGAAAAATAAAGAATCAGGTTCTGTAGTAAAGATAGATTCCTCTTTGTTGGAAGATGTGGATAAAATTCTGAAAAAAGAAAAGAATAAATTTAGATTTGTCAACAAGAAACAGTTTATTGATATTGCTGTTCATGAGTTTTTAAAAAAAATGGAGAGAGAGGATGAGAGTTAAAAATAAAGAGAGATATGAAAATTGCAAAAAAATAAAAAAAAGTGTTTCTTATATATTCTTGTTTATTTTTTTAATGTTATTAACAGGCATTATAACTGCTGTAGGACCCTCTTATACCTGTTGTACTAAAACTAACTCAACTGTCGAAGAAGATCAATTTCCTTTATTTACTTATAACTATAGCAATATTTCAAATGATCCTGAGAATGATACAATGTATTGGGAAATTATAGAAATTAATTCTACTCTTCATCCTTATAATAAGGATCTTGATTTTTATACTTGGTTTGATTTAAATTTAACAACTGGAATTTTGACAGTTAACTCTACAGAAGATAATCATACTGGGAGGTTTAATTTATCAATAGAGGTTTTTGAGTATGAACCTGATAGGGCAGGACAAACTGATGTTTTTTACTACATGATTAATGCCACTAATGATGCTCCCGAATTTTCAAATGTATCATCATCATATAATGTATCTCAGTCTCAGGTATTTCTGGAGTATATAAATGCAACTGATGAACCTTCAGAGGAGCATTATCCTCTTTATTTTAATCTTACTTTTGTTAATTGTTCACTTGCAGTCTGGAGTGATAGAGGCAATTGCAGTCTTCTTGATATTGTGACTGTTAATGATAGCTATGGAATGATGAATCTTACACCGACTTTAAATGATGTGGGTTCTTATGAGGCAAATCTAAGTGTAATGGATTTTGGTGAAAATTATACCTGTATATCAGATTATTGCGAACCTAATTATTCTCAAAATAAAACCACTTATTATTCTGGGTTGATTGTTTTTAATGTTCTTAGTGAATTGAGTATTGATGCAACTGATTGTAATAACGCTATTTTCCAGGAAAATACTAGCAATCAGTGTATAATTAATGTAACAACAAGAGGAGAGAGTGATGTTGTTAATCTTTCCAGTCTTGCATTATTGAGGAATTATGAGGGAGGAAATGTAACTAATGAAAGTTGGTTTTATGCTGATAACAAGACCAATAGCTCAGGAAACATAATTAATGTTTATATTAATGTTACTCCTGGAAAAACTGAAGTTGGAAACTGGACTATTAATTTTACTGCTTATGATGTTAGTTATTCTGAAAGTTTGACAGAGCAGATTAATATTAGTGTAAACAGGACTTATAATGATGTTCCTGAACTTGAGGAAATTCAGGATTTAAACGCATCTATTGATTATCTAACAAAAATTAATCTGACTTGTTATGATGATGATATGCTTATTCCTGATAAAAACGCAAGCTTTGGATTTAATGAGACAATTAATTTTACTGCTGTTATTTTAAATCAATCAAATCTCAGTCAGGAGTTAGATTTAAATGATTTCCAGTTGGTAATTTTTGAGATGCCGGTTCCAGGAACAAACAGGTCAACTGCTAGAATGGAATTTAAACCTAATTCAAGCGATGTTGGGGATTATACAATAAATGTTAGTGCTGTTGATAGGGATGGTTCTATTGATGTTAAGATGTTTAATCTTACTGTTTTTAGTAATGAAGCTCCAAAATGGAATTTGAATACAGATACTTTTGTTATAAATGAGGATGACTCTTTTTATATTAATTTTTCTGAAAATGTAACTGATCCAGATGGAGATGATTTTAATTTCACTTATTCAATTAATAATGATTTTAGTTCTTTTAGTTTGACAGAGGATGAGGGAATAGTAAATTTTACAGCATTAGATGTTGATGTGGGAGAACACTTGGTTAGTATTAATGTAAGTGATGGTTATCTTATCAATGAAACAACCCTTAATTTTACTATCTATAATATTGATGATAATCCTGTTATTGAGACTCCTCTTACTGTTGTTAATGCAACAGTTGCTGCAAACTCTAATATAAGTGCTATAGAAAACAATGTAACAACCATTTACTTATATGTTGAGGATGATGATTATAAAATTAAACAAAAAGATTTTTATGAGGAGAACATAAGTATCAATTACACAATTACTGGAAATAATACAAATCTTTTTCAATTTGTAAAAAATCCTAATTTTCCTCCTCCTGATGGAAATAAAGCACAATTTTATGCAATTTTTACTCCCAATGACAGTGATATCGGTCTCTATGAAGTTTATGTCAATATTACAGATAATAATGGTTTTAATGATTCCTTACAATTTAACATAACTATTAGTGATTATAATTTTTATCCAGTTTTAATGGAGCTTGAAAATAAATCTTTGCTTGTGAATGACAGTTTATATTACAGAATAAATGCAACAGATGTTGAAGATGGGAGCAGTAATGAAACAGGAAATTATAATCTTACTTTTGATTATGGTTTTATATCTGGAGATGATTTCATAAATGATAATGAGAGTATTTTTAATACTACAACTGGGGAGCTAAATATGAGTTTTAATGACAGTCATTCAGGTTATCATGAGATTAATATAAGTGTTAATGATACTTACGGGAATATAAATTCAGAAATTTTTTCAATTTCTGTATATGATTATCCTGTTATTAATAGCCCTGATGTTTCTTATGTTTTCAATCTAGCTGAGAATAATTCTTATAATCTAACTTTTAATGCAAATCATACTGTGGGTGATAATCTTAGTTATAATTTTTACATTGACAGAAATGGAGCCAGGACCTTAAGATATAGTGCTAATTATTACGGAAATGGTTCTGATTTTATTTGGGAGTATAGCCCTAATTTCTCAGAAGAGACACATGGTGTTACAAATCTTACTCTGGTTGTTTATTCATCAAATGCAAATATCTCAAATATTAGCAAGTATAATGATTCAAGAACATGGAATTTTACTATTAATCACACAGACAGCCCTTTAAGTTTTATTGATAATATTGATGACAGGTCTGGTTCATCTCCTCAGCAGATTAATCTTAGTAATCATTTTCTTGATTCAGATGCTTCTGATTCTGTTTATAACCAAACAGTAGGTTTTACTTACACTTTGATAAATTCTAGTGGAGGTACAATAAGTGTTGAAATAGTAAACTGGACTAATGGAACCCTACCTGGAATAACTTTCTCAGCTAGTCAGGATGGTTCAGGTATTTATTCAGTTACAGGGCAAGAGTATAATATTTCAAATTCATCTCATATAATCAGGAATGTTACGAGTAATAATTTTACTATTAGTCTTGAGGCTGAGGATCCTGATCCTGATCCTGAACCTGATACAGGTGGCGGAGGAGGTGGTTCAGGTACAATTCCTAGACCAGTAGCATTTAAGTTAATAGCTCCAGGACATATAAAAGGATATTCTGATAAAGAGATAAAAATACCTTTGATGATACAGAGCAAGAGTACCCGAAGTTTTTCAGGAATATCTTTAAATTCTTCTCTTTATTCAAATGGCTCTTTGTTTAAAGATGTTCGCTCTTATTTTGATGTGGATTATATTGATAGACTAGCAGTTGGAGAGAGTAAGAATGTCACTCTTACTTTATATTTTGGAGAGAATAGATCAGGTTCTTTTAAAGTTGTTATTAATGCATCTTCTAGAGTTCCTTTTTATACTGACTGGGCAGAAATTGTTCTTGATTTAAGTCCTTCTGGAGCTGGTGCTGGAGATACCTCTAGGTTGATACTTTTTACAGAAGAATTCCTTGTTGAAAACCCTGAATGTGCAGAAATAACAGAGATACTTAATGAAGCTAAAGAATATTACCAGCAGGGGGATTATGACAGAGCCAGAGAAAAAGCAGAGGAAGCTATAAACGCATGCAAAAGATCAATATCTCAGAAATCCCTTTTTAAGGAGAGGTTAAAAGGCCCTTTCTTAATAAGTTTTTATCTTCTTATTGCTATTGTTTTATCTGTTCTCCTAGGTGTAAGTTATTATTATTTTAAGAGGTTGAAATTTGGAAAAATAAAAAAATCTGTTATTGCTAAAAGTAGTGATGAAAAAATAGTAGAGGGAGTTCATTGATAACCTTTTTTTGTTTTATCGTCGGTAAAAATGATTTTAGCATAGAAAAGTTTTTAAAGTAAGGTGTTTTAAATCTAGTAAGATTAGGTAGTTTTTAACTAAAAATTAATAAAAAAATTTGTCATAAATTAGTGAGATTTAGACAAAACTATCTGATTCTAAAATAACTTAAGATAATCATGGTAGAGAAAAAAGATTATAAAGCAGAATCCATAAAAATTTTAGAAGGTTTGGATGGTGTAAGAAAAAGACCAGCCATGTATATAGGAAGTACAGGGAAGGAGGGATTGCATCATCTGGTTTATGAAGTTGTTGATAACTCTATTGACGAGTGCTTAGCTGGTTTTTGTACTCTGGTCGAGGTTACTATTAATAAAGACGGCAGTGTTACTGTAAGGGATAATGGAAGAGGCATTCCTGTTGATGTACATCCTGTCCATAAAAAATCAGCAGTTGAATTAGCATTAACAAAACTTCATGCAGGAGGGAAATTTGAAAAGCACGCCTATGAAATTTCAGGAGGATTGCATGGTGTTGGTGTAAGTGTAGTTAATGCACTATCAAAAAAATTAATTGCAAGAGTTAAGAGAGATGGTAAAATTTACCAGCAAGAGTATAAAATTGGAAAACCTTTGTATAATCTAAAAGTTGTTGGAAAAGCAAATAAAAATGAACAGGGAACTGAGATAATTTTTTTTCCAGATCATGATATATTTTCAACAGTGGAATTTGATTCCTCTGTTTTGAAAAAGAGATTACAGGAAATCGCTTTTTTAAATCCAGTTAAGATAGTTTTAAAAGACCTGAAAAAAAATAAGGCTGATGTTTTTTATTATAAAGGAGGAATAGTTGAATTTGCAAATCACATAAATAAGAATAAGGCAGTTTTGCACAAACCTATTTATTTCAAGAAAAAAGTAGATGATAGTGAGATAGAGGTGGCTATTCAATATACAGACGGTTATAATGAAAATATCTTTGGTTTTGTTAATACAATTAACACAACAGAGGGAGGAACCCATATCTCTGGATTTAAAACTGCTCTGACAAGAGCTGTTAATGATTATATAACTAAGAAAAATATGCTTAAAGATGCAAAGTTATCAGGTGATGATGCAAGAGAGGGAATTACAGCAATAGTTAATCTTAAAATGAGAAATCCTCAGTTTGAGGGTCAGACAAAGACCAAACTTGGAAATTCAGAGATGAAGGGTGTTGTTGATTCTATGGTCAGTATTGCTCTATCTGAGTTTTTAGAAGAAAATCCTTCTATATCTAATAAAATAGCTCAGAAGGTTATTGCCTCAGCAAAAGCAAGAAATGCCGCTAAAAAAGCAAGAGATTTGGTAAGAAGAAAAACAGCAATGGGTAGTATTTCAGGGCTTCCTGGAAAATTATCTGATTGTTCAAGTAAGAAAATGGAAAGGACAGAGCTTTATATTGTTGAGGGGGATAGTGCAGCTGGTAGTAGCAAAATGGCTCGTGACAAAGAGTTTCAGGCTATTCTTCCTCTTAAAGGAAAAATACTGAATGTAGAGAAGTCAAATCCTACCAAGGCACTTAGTTCTGAGGAGATACTAAATCTGATAACTGCTATTGGAACTGGTGTAAAAGAGAATTTTAATATAAAAAAATTAAGATATAATAAGATAATAATAATGACTGATGCTGATGTTGATGGTCAGCATATAATGACTCTTTTATTGACTTTCTTCTACAGATATATGCCTGATTTAATTGAGAATGGTAATGTATATGTTGCACTCTCACCTTTGTATAGAATAAGAAAGAAAAAGGATTACTATGTTTACAGTGAAGAGGAGCTGAGAAAATATCTTGAAAAAGTCGGTAGTGCAGATGTTCAGAGATTTAAAGGGCTTGGAGAGATGAACTCTCAGCAGTTATGGGATACAACAATGAACCCTAAGAAAAGAATACTAAAGAGAGTTACAATAGAAGACGCTGTTCTTGCTGATGAAACTTTTTCAATGCTGATGGGAGATGTTGTTGGTCCGAGAAGAAAGTTCATTGAGACAAATGCTAAAATAGCAGAGGTGGATGTTTAGGAAATCTTTTCAAAAAATGTTTAATTCAAAACCAAGATAAATAAAATGAAATTTAAAATTTCAGAAAAAATATCAGAGAAATATCTTGAATTAGAGATAAGTGTTATTACAGCGAGAAATTTAGATAACAGTAAGAATAATGAGGAAATTCAGAAGAAAATCAGAGTGGTTGTTGAGAAAATTAGAAGTGAGATTGATTCTGATAAAGTTGCTGAACTTCCAGTGATTGCAAAATGGAGAGAGATTTATAAGTCCTTTGGAGCAAAACCCGGCAAGTATAGAAATTCTGCTGAAGCTTTGATTAAGAGGGTTCTTAAAAAAGATTTGTATAAAATAAATCTGCTTGTTGATATTTATAATTATATTTCTATTAAATATAAAATGACTGTCGGAGGAGAGGATATTGATAAACTTGAAGGAGATTTAATTCTTGATTTTGCAGATGGAAATGAGAATTTTATACCTTTAGGAGAGAGTGAAAATGACTATCCCTGGAAAGGAGAGGTTGTTTATAAGGATGATAGGGAAGTTTTTTGCAGATGCTGGAATTGGAGAGAGGGAGATAGAACTAAACTTACTGAAGATACAAAAAATGCTTTAATTGTTATTGAGAATCCTGCTCAGATTTATGATAAGGTATTGTGTCAAGCTGAGGATGATTTAATAAAATTATTAGAGGATTATTGTAATGCTGAATGCAAGGTTTGGAAATTAAATAATGAAAGGAGAGAGATAGAGATTTAAAAATGCCTGAAGAAAATAAAAAAGATATTAAAATAAAGATGAACGAGGATTCATCAGAAAAATCTGGAAATAATGATGTTGAAAAACTAGATAAAACAACTATTAATCTTAGAGATCTTGATGACAATAGGGTAGTTGTCAGTGGAATTTCTAATGAGATGAAAAAAGCCTATATTGATTATGCTATGAGTGTCATTGTCAGCAGAGCTCTTCCAAGTGTTGAGGATGGTTTAAAGCCAGTTCACAGGAGAATATTATATGCAATGAAACTAATGGGGCTTGAAAAAGGAATGACTAAAAAATCTGCAAGAATTGTTGGTGATGTTATTGGAAAATTCCATCCTCACGGAGATGTTGCTGTTTATGATGCAATGGTCAGGATGGCTCAGGATTTCTCAATGAGATACCCTCTGGTAATAGGTCAGGGAAATTTTGGAAGTATGGATGGTGATTCACCTGCTGCAATGAGATATACAGAAGCTAAACTGGATAAATTATCTGTGGAGTTATTGCAGGATATTGAAAAAGAGACTGTGAGATTTGAAAGTAATTTTGATAACTCTCTAAAAGAACCAGTTGTTCTTCCTGGAAAACTTCCAAATCTGTTGATAAACGGTAGTTCTGGAATAGCAGTTGGAATGACTACTAATATGCCTCCCCATAACCTCGTGGAGGTATGTGATGCTATTATAAAGACAATCAACAAGCCTAAGGTAAAAATTGATGAATTAATGGATATAATAACTGGTCCTGATTTTCCAACAGGGGGTCAGATAGTAAGTGAAAATCTAAAGGAACTTTATGAGACAGGTAAGGCCGGTTTTATAATAAGGGGAAAGATTACTTCAGAGGAGAGAAAAGGTAAGGAACTTATTGTTATAACAGAAATTCCCTATCAGGTAAATAAAGCTGATTTAGTAAAACATATAGCTGATTTAGTGAGAGATAAAAAATTGCCTGATGTCTCTGATATAAGAGATGAATCAGCTAAGGGAAAGGTGAGAATAGTTGTTGAATTAAAAAAAGCCTCTAATCCTCATTTTACAATAAATCGGCTTTACAAGTCAACAAGATTGCAGACAAGATTTGATGCTATACTAGTTGCTTTAGAAGGAGGTATTCCAAAGACATTCAATCTAAAACAATTAATTGAAAGCTATATTAGTTACAGAAGAAAGATAGTGAGAAAGAGAACAGAGTATGATTTAAAAAAAGCAGAAGCAAGAGAGCATATTGTAAAAGGGTTGTTAATTGCCCTGAAAAATTTAGACGCTGTTATTAATGTTATTAAAAAAAGCAGGACAATAACAGAGGCTTCTGAAACTTTGCAGAAGAAATTTAAGTTAACTAAGAAACAAGCTGATGCTATTTTGGATATAACTTTAAAACAACTAACTTCTCTTGAACAGGATAAACTGAAAAAAGAGGAAAAGGACTTATTGGAACTGATAAAAAAACTAAGAAAGATTCTTAGAGATGAGAGTGAGATATATAAAATAATAAAAAGCGAGTTGTCTGAAGTTAAAAAAAATTATGGGGATAATAGAAGAAGCCAGATTATTAAGACTATAAAGGAGATAAAGGAGAAAGATTTAGTTCAGAAAAAAGATGTTATAATAACAATAACTGAGAAAGGTTATATTAAAAGGATGCCCTTCAGGGTTTATAATGAGCAGAGAAGAGGTGGAAGAGGAGTTATTGGAACCGAGCTTTCAAGTGAAGATTTTGTAAAGAAACTAATAAGCTGTTCAACTCATGATACTTTGTTGTTATTTACAGAAAGAGGCAGATTATTCTGGTTAAAGGCATACAAGATACCTGAAACCCAGAGATATGGAAAAGGCCAGGCAATTATTAATTTATTGAACATAAAGGATGACCATATTACAAATGTAATTGCAGTTAAGAAGTTTGATGATTATCTTTTTATGGTTACTAAAAAAGGACATGTAAAAAAAATTAAGCTGGAACTTTTTAGTAAGCCAAGAAGCAGTGGTGTGAGATTTATTAACTTACCGAAAGATGGCAGCGACCTTGTTGTTGATGTTAAGAGAATACAAAAAAGTCAGGAGGTAATGCTTGTAAGTAAGAGAGGACAGGCAATTAGATTTAACTCTGATGAGGTAAGGGACATGGGAAGAGCAAGCTATGGTGTTGCTGGAATTAAATTAAACAGTAATGATGAGGTTGTCAGCTTGGAAATTGTTGATAATTATAAAATGTCGATTTTAACAATAACTGAGAAAGGATTTGGAAAAAGAAGCAGAATTTCAGATTATCGGTTGACAGGAAGAAGTGGCAAGGGGGTTATTAATCTAAAAGTAAGTGAAAAAACAGGAGAGGTTATTGGAACGATTGAGGTTGAGGATACAGATAAGTTTGTTGTCTCAACTAAAAAAGGCATTGTTATAAGGACAAGAGTTAAAGATATTCGTGTTATGGGAAGAGCAACTCAGGGAGTCAGGATTATCAGATTGCAGTCAGGTGACAGAGTAAGTGCTATTGCAAGACTTGTAGAGGATAAAATTGTCGAAGGAAACGGAGAGAGCCAGAAAGGATTAAGTGAGTTTGAGTAGTTTGATGTAATTAATTAAATGAGAAGAAATCTACATCCTTTAGGATGTAGTCATAATATATTTATTTCTAGAATTATTATTCAAAGAGAGTTAGACTATAACTCTCTAAGAATCTTTAGACATAGTTAGAACTGGCTCATTCTAAATAAATCTTT
>WJLK01000047.1 GCA_014728565.1 Candidatus Pacearchaeota archaeon | reverse complement strand
TAACCAGAGAGAGATGGCTAAAAGAATGGAGTGTTTGGGAATATATGATATAAATGAAATTATGGATTATGATAAAATAAACATAAGCTATGAATCAGAATACGGCAGTATAGAGTTCTGGGAAGAAGTCGAACCTGTTAAAGTGGAAGATATGGAAAAAGATACAGTAATAATCTCCCCTTATATGAAATTATGGATTTTTCCTCCAAAAGAATTTTTAAGATATGAATTTAAAAAAGCTATGGAGAAGGGAAGTTTTCCAGGTCCTCCTAATGAAAGAGAAGATGAAACAGGACCTTCAGAAAAAGAAAAACAGGAAATTAAAAAAGACGAGGGATTTATGAGGAAATTAAGAAAGATAACAGACAAATACGGAGGAAGTTTAGAAGCTTCAGTTCAGTTAAAAGATTATGAAACAGGTGAGATGGTTTTTAATATTAATGTAAATATAAATCCTGAAGATATCCTTTATATGAAACCCTCATTCCCAGAAGAAGGAAAAGAAGTTACAGCTACTGTAAATTTTGAGGATGTTTATGAACTAGTTTTATTTGTTGAAAGAGATATGAAAGAGGTCCACAAAGAGACTCCACCTTGGATTGATGATAAAAAAACTGCAGGTGAAACAATAAATGAAGTAATAAATGGTATAAAGATATTCTTCAAAGTAAGAAGCCTCATAAACTCCGCAGAGTATAATCCTGAAAGTGCAGAAAGAGATGTGAAATCATTAGTTAGAAGCTTCGTATGGATGATGATGACAAAAAACAAAGACAAAGATCCTCCACAGGACCTGACAGAAGAAGAAAAAGAGAAATTGAAGGAAATGCAGGGAGAATTATTCGGCTCAAAAGAAACAATAACTGGAGAGGTCATAAGTAACTAAAGCATTTTTATATTTTTCTATATTAGAGTCAATAAATCATTAAAAACAAGACTGACTATGATAAGAGATTAAGAGGTGAATATGGAAAAAATAGAACTCCTGAATGATAAAATAAAAAAAAATCCAAGAGATCCTATGAATTATTATTATTTAGGAAAGGAACTGATGAATCTTCCCCTAAAAAACATTGAATCTGTTGATGCTATTGAAAAATTATTCAAAAAATCAATTGAACTTGGTCAGGGATTATGGGCTCCTAAAATAATTCTAGGAGAACTACTTTATAAAGTTGGAAGATTTCGAGAGGCAGAACCTTATTTTAAAGAATCTCTAAAAAAAATACCCTCTGAGTCAGTTAAGGAGTATTTAACTAGGTGTATTTCAAAAAAATCACCAGGAGGAAAACCTTATGAAAACAAGAGAGATTCGCTTTATTTGTTTGAAAATAATGTCAGAGAGTTTATAAGAATTCTTCTGGAGTCTAATTATGGAGAAGATTGGTGGAGAAAAGGAGTTCCCTCAAAAATAAGAGCTAGTTGTGCTGCAAGAAGAGAGGAAGCTCTTGATGAGGAAAAAAGTTCTGACTTGTTGTTATTTGCTGATTTTCACAATTATAAAATAATAATTGAATCTAATAAAAATCTTTTTTCATCTTATATTGATATAAAAGAATGGGGTAAGAAATTAAATGAAATGGAACCTATTAGAAATGCAATTGCACATAACAGACCACTTTCAGTAGCCCCTGTCAGAGTAAAAGAATACTCTCTGACTTTTCAGAAAATAATTGACAAAGTAAAAAAAAGTATGAACAAGCACTAATCAAAAGACTTATATTGAAAAATAGTTTTTATTACTCATGTATAAATTAAAATTATTTTGGATGAGTTTAAGGAAAAAGAGGCATATAATCTATCTTCTAGGGGTGATTATTATTTTTTCTGTGTTAATTTTTCTTGTTTATAATTTTGAAAATGAAAATGAAAATATTGATGAAGAGGAAATTCCTAATAAAATTAAAAAACCTGTTGAAAAAAAAGATGAATTTTACAAAGTGAGATATCCTCACTGGGATCATATGCCTATTACATATAAAGTAATAAATCCTGAAAAATGTGATGGAAGGGATATTGAAGAAGTAAAAAAGGCATTTAAAATTCTTGAAAATGCAACTGAGGGATTAATTACTTTTGAAGAAACAGAAAAAATACCCGACTTTGAGTTAAAGTGTGTAGGTGTTGGAATTCCAAAAGAACTTGAAGATGTTGAGGAATGCAAGAATATACAGTACAACTACTACAAGGAGTCTCCTAATTTTTATAAAGAGGGTTATATATCAAGATTTACTCAAAAATTAATATCCTCAAAACTAATAGAAAGAAATGAAAATAAAACTACCTATGAAATTTGTTATGAATATGGAAATTATAATCCTATGACTCTTGTTACTGATGAGGTAATGCCCATAATTTCTAAGAATGTTATTAAAAAAGCTCATGTTAATCTCTATCTTTATGGAGGAGGTTCAAGATGCACTGTGTTTCCAACAAGAGAGGTGCATGAAGTATTGCATGGGTTTGGTTTTGCACATAGCTTGACAAACGAGGAAGCTGCAAGGATTAATTTTGCACTTTCTTCTGGAATTTACTCTGAAATACCTTTTGGAGAAGCTATAGAAATAGCCAGGGATAATATGTATCCTTATTTTAACTGTGCGCATCAATTGGATTTAGATGAAAAATACATAACTTGTTTAAAGAAAATATATAGTAATTGGGAGTCAGAGGGTGATTGTAAGAATGTTAGATTTTTGTAAAATTATTATTAGAAAAAATAGATAATTCTTTTTTAAAATTCTTTCCCAGATTAAAGGAGATAAAGTAATTCACAGAAAAATTGAACAAACCTACAAAAATTGCAACTAAAAATCTAGCAATCATGTAGTGTACATTAAAGAATTCCACAACAATACCTGCAGAAGATAAAATAATAATAAAGCTGATAGCTCTAAATATAAGGAAATAGATATAACTTCTAGCTATTTTTTCTTTTGTCTCCTTGAATCCCCATTTTCTGTTAATGGAATAATTCAGGGTATGGGTTCCTATAAATGCAACTGCTGTTGAGAAAAGATAGTATAAATGAATCCATTGAATTTATAAATTTTGTTGCAATGGAAAAAGCTGAGTAAGGTCAGCATCAGATATCCAGGGTCTTTTTAAATTACTATAGAACCCTTCAACAAACCTTGTCTCTTCAGTTTCACCATAGGAGGCAGGATCAACTAAAAAACTTTCTCTGAATCTTTTCCAATCTTCTTGTTCAAAACCAACCCTTATAGGATAAAATCTTACTGAAATCCCTAGTGACTCACCTGCTTTTTTTCTAGCTTTATCATCTCCAGGAGCATCTCCAAACATAATTACCACATCATAAAGTGTATCAGATTCTCTTGATGCATTGACTGCAGCTGTTAAATGGTCATTCTTTTTTCCAGATTCTCTTCCAAAGACTCCTCGAACTTTATCAATCAAACCATGTTTTCTCCAGGCTTCTCTTAAGTGTTTTTCAGGAGTTCCAGAAACTATCAACATATCTACTTTTTTTTCATAAGCTGCTCTTATAGTAGCTATTGCCTCTGAAAAGGGTTCAATATCAGGACAATCAGCATCAACATTTGAATTAACTGTTCTACTCCACTGAGCCACTCTTGTAAGTTCTTCTTTTTCAGGTCCTTCTTTAAGACTGTCTATATGAGCCCATAGGACATTATCACCATATCCTTTTTTTGAAGCAACATCTCCTAAATAATCTCTTAGATAAGATAATCTTGGAACAGAAACTACATTCAATCTTTCAGCTTCCTGAACTGCAGGCATTTCAAGAACTCTATCCACTGTCTGTGCTAATGCTTCAAATCTTGGACATCCTCTTCTCTCAATTTCATTAACAAAAGACCAGGCAATTCTCCATTTTTCTGCAATTGGCTGTAATCCAAAAACCTCAATTCCTGCTCTTGGAAAAGGTCCTCCATGTTTGTATCTCATTCCCCTATCAACACAACCATCAGAATCAATTCCAAAAAGAACATACTTTCCATCGCATTTTTCTCCAGAAGGTCTATAATCTGCAAGATTATCTGGCAAGTCCATTATACAAAAAAATCAGTTTTATTTATAATCTTTATTGTAATCTAAAATAAATTATCCAAAAATCACAACAAACCATAAAAGCATTTCTTGTTTTTGATTTTCATGAGAAATTCTGGAATAGCTGATTTGCCACTGCATAGAGGAAAATGCCCTGGATGGCTTTTTCCTCTGATGAAAAAACTAGCTGGAGGTATAAGTGAGGTAATAGTGGAGGAATATGGAAAGGATGAGTTTTTAAAGAGATTAAGCAATCCTTACTGGTTTCAGGCATTTGGTTGTGTCTTAGGATTTGACTGGCACAGTTCAGGTTTAACTACAACTACGACAGGAGCATTAAAAGAAGCTCTTAAAGATAATGTAGGAATATCAGTTGCAGGAGGAAAAGGAAAGATTTCTAGGAAAACACCCCAGGAAATTATAGAACTGGGTGATAAAATAGGTTTAAAGCAAAACACAATAAATGAATTAATTAAAACTTCTAAGTTATCTGCAAAAGTAGATAATCATCTATTGCAGGATGGTTTTCAGTTATATCATCATGTCTTGTTTTTTTCTAATAAGAACTGGGTTGTTGTTCAGCAGGGAATGAATAATAGCTATGCAAGGAGATATCACTGGATTAAAACTCATGATTTTTTAAATGGACCTCACTCAGGGATTATGTGTGATAAAATAACAAAACCTTTTAATCTCGTAGATAAAAAAGTTGAGGAAACAAGAAAATGTTCTCTTGATTTAATTAAAGACCATCCAGGTTATTTAAAAAAATATCTAAAACCTGCTAAAAATAATCAAAAGACTCTTACAGAGTATTTTGAGATGCCTAGAGAGCATTTTCCAGAAATTGATATTGATTTAAAAACTTTAATCAAGGCTTATGAAATTCAACCAAAAAACTACGAGGAACTGTTGATGATTAGGGGAATGGGTCAGAAAAATATCAGGGCTTTGGCATTAATCTCTCATTTAATACATGGAACTGAGTTAAGCTGGAAAGATCCTGTAAAATACTCATTTGCACATGGTGGAAAAGATGGATGGCCTTATCCTGTTGATAAAAAAATATTCAATGAAAGTATAGATTTTTTAAAACAAACTATTGAAAATACAAAAATAAACAATAAACAAAAATCAGGAGTTTTAAGAAGATTAAATAGTTTTTATGGAAAACTAGTTTAAAGAAGATAAATCTTTAAAAAATCTTTTTATCTAAATTAAAAATGGTGTGGACAAATAAGGAGGTTTGTGATAATCTTGGAGATTCAGATTTAAGAGCACTTATTAGTTATCTTAGATCTGGAATTTCTCCACCAAGAGGAAGAATTACTCAAAGAGGGTTAATGCCAGTGACAGGCCCTAGACTAAGCAGGGGTGTTTCTGGAGCTATGCCTGGTTTAGATGAGTTTGATTTTGATGAAAAAGATTCAGTTTATATATACCCAGAACCAAATCCAGGACAGTTGGGCTTGGTTGGTTTTGATATAAGAGCAGGAAGAATAATTGTAAAATCAGATACTGTAATGGATAATGTTGGATTAAATGATTTATTAGAAATGAATCCAACTAATCTGGATGAAGGAGAATCGTATGTTTTACATCCAAATGCAGATGGAGAAAATGTTTATTATATAGTTGGTTTTGAAGGCTTAGGATTATCTGATAGTTTAGAGTTATTAATTGATTCAAGAAGCACTACTGGAAGAGTGGGTTGTATGACTCATTTTGCAGGTGTAACTCCTGAAGGAAATCTTATTACTGCAGTTCAACCTTATTCATTTCCAGTAAAAATAACCTGTGGTAAAACCTGTTTATCACAGGCTGCTGTTAGATACAGAGATTCTCCTTTTATGACTAATGATGATATTAGGGATAGTGGGGAAATAAGTTTTTTTGAAGAGGGTTCTGATTTAGAAAGGAAGTTAAGTTTAGCAAATCAGGGATACTTAAGAAGGTCTTTAAATTCTCAGGGATTGAAAATGAAATTCAAAACTAGTCTTGTGTATAGGGCAAGACCTTATCATAAAGATATGGCTCCTATTGACATGGATGGAACTAATAATCTGGATCCAGAAGAATATTTTGAATTAATTGAAGGAAACTCTGAGATAAGAGCTGATAGAAAAACATTGTATTTATTAGGTTCTCAGGGAATAATTAGTCTTAGAAAAGCATTTGGTATCTTATCTAGGGAACAAGGTGTTATAACTGGAACAGGAGCCTGGAGTCATTTAGCAGGTTTTATTCAGCCTTACTGGACAGGACAGATAACAATGGAATATTATAGTCATGAAGTCAGAAGAATCATAAATGGAAGTGGTGCAGGATTTGTTAGATTTGATGCTATTGAAGGTGATTGTAAAGAGCCTGAAGAAGAGGGAAGTTATCAACATCAGGTGGCTCCTGCTCTTCCTAAAATGTTCAGAAAAACATAAAAGTACTGCACTAAAATATCAATACATGGAAGTTCTCAGATTAATATATAAAGTTTGTTTACTTATAAAAACAGGTGTTTAAAATGAAAAGAGTTATTCCTAAAAATCCCAGACTTCTGAAAGAGATAAAAGAAAAAACAGGTTGCAGAAACAAGGAAATTAGTAATGGAAAAGCCTGCAGAAAAGCAGAAAAACTTTACAAAATAAAGGGTGGAAAATACAAAAGAATAAAAACAATAAAAGATTTATTGTTACTCTAGAGTATAGAAATATATATTAATTTCAGAGTCTTTATTATAGCATATAAATTAAAGGTAATTAAAATGTCAATTGATGATTGGGATGCATCTGAAATTAGAGCTACCTGTCCTAGATGTGGTAGTGAGGATGTAGCAGTTGAAGTAGATGGTGGATATTTTTGTGTTACTCAGTGTCATAAATGCGGATATAAAGTTAAGGGAAGTTGTTTTAGTGTTAGTTCTGTTGCTTAAAATAAAAATACTCAGGTAATTGTAATTTTTTAGATATATTTAGCAAAATATAAAAAGGGTTTTTTGTTTATATTAAAATGAAAAAGAGAGATGATAAGGATAAAAAGAAAAATCCTTTTAAGATGTTTGGAAGTTATCTCGGATTATTAATAGGTTTAATTATTGGTTATTTTAGTTTTGATACAATAATGATTTTATGTGAATTTGGTCCTTGTAAAACAACTGCTGTTTTTTTGCTTATTATTCCTGTTGTATTGGGATTTGTTCTTGGATGGATGATTCATGGTTTTTTTACAAAGAAAAAGCAACAGTAGAAACTATAAATATTTATAAATTATGATTTCTTAGAAAATTGATGAGTTTATATTTGAGTGAATATAGGATGCCTACTTCCAGACTATTATATGAACAGTTTGCTGATTCTCATTCAAGAGGACTTGAATTTACACTTGATGAATTTGGATGGTTAATAGGATGTAAAGTTCTTTTAAAAAAAGATGCTGATAGAGTTATGGAATTTTTAACAGGTGTTGCAAAAGGTGTTGGAGCTGAAAAATTAAGTGTCTGTCCTCCATCACAAGAAAACGGAGATCCTTATGCAAGTTTTAATGGAGATATTCTTCCAAATACAACATTAAGTGTTGAATTAGGTTTTCTTAGATATGGTTGGATTACTCATAATTCCAGTGCGCAATCTACACCTATTTATTTTAAAGAGAATGATTATGCTTCTCTTGTAATGGAGTATGAGGCATGGAAGACAGCCCTTAGACAGATACAAAGCGCTGCATCAGGAATTATGAGAAATGGAAAAGTGTTTAGACATGACTGTGAGGGACGTGAAGACTGGATTTATTTTGCTGCTGATGTAGAGACTTGTTCTAAAACCGGACAGACATTATTAGAAAAAATACTTGCAACTGCAGGAGCTGTTGAAAAATCAATTGCAGCAACTGAGAGACTTAAAGAAAGAAGGAAAAAAAGAGTAGAACAAATAACAGAAGAGTTACAATCCTGACTATTTGAATAATAACATTTTTAAGTCAGATTTATTTTATTATTTCATGGATTCATTATTACTTGTTTTACTTGCAATAATACTAATAGCTATTGTTGCATTGTTTGCTTTTAAAACAGTTTTATCTAAGTTAAAATGGATTATAATTTTAGTTGTTATAATTCTAGTGATTGGTGCTGGATTAAGAATGTTTGGAGTTATCTAAAGAAAAAGAAAAGATTAAAAAAGGTTAATTCCTTGTTTATTAGTAGATAAAGAGGTGGAAATGGCAAGAAAAAAAACAAATAAAAAAATAAGCAGAAAAAAGCTTCCTGAAAAAGAGAGAAAGACAGAGTCTATTGTCATGGCTGTTGCAGGAGCTATTGTATGGTTGCTAACTGTCTATGTTCCAGGAATTTTAGATGATATTGTAAGAGCAGTTGGAATATTTCTTCTAATATATGGTGTGATTGAATATGAAAAAAGAGCAGGCCCTCTTACCAGAAAACAGAAAAAAATCATCTGGATAGTGGGGATTATTATTGTTCTGTTCTATATTTTAGGAATTATTTTCTATAGTATTTAAAAATGAAAACAAGGATGCTTAGATCAGATAACTGGTTTTTATGTGGAGCAGTTTTGTTCTTAATAGGAGCTATTTTATTTTTTTTAAGAGATGATTTAATTGCTATGATTATAAATATAATTGCACTTGTTGCATCTATTCTAGCTTATCTTCATGTTAACAGAGGCAGGAAAATGAAAAGTAAAAAACATAAAAAAATTAATATTGATGGATTCTTTATTCTTGGCGCGGTCTTTATAATTCTGGGTTTATTTGCAAAAACTTCTGGAATATGGATTTTGGGATTGATTTTATTCTTAATGGGAGTTGTAGGTAAATTAAGGGAACATGAAAAAAACAAAAAGAAAAGATAAGGAGATTTCTTTCTCAATGAAATATAATCCAGGAACTGCTAAATATGAACCTGAACTTCCTCTGAAAAGAGGAAGACCTAAGATAAAAATAAACTGGTTTTGGGTTCTTATTATTCTTATTGTCTTGATTTTATGCTCTTTATTATTTTTTCTAAATGCATTTAAATAATTTTCATAACAATTATTTCGCAGAACAGAAAATTCTAAATATTAAAGAATATTAGGGAGGTAATGTCATACTACACATGCCCTCAATGTGGTAAAGTAAATCTTTTTTCTAATCAGACAGGATTAACAATAAACTCAAAATGTAAATTTTGCGGTTATAATGGTGAGATGAAACTAGTCATAATAAAGCAGGATACAAGAGATGAAAAACTAAGAACAAGTAATAACGGGATATTGTAACTTGGAAGTTTAAGATTATTTAAATTAGAGTATATTTTATCAGTTGTTTTTCTTTATAATTTTTTATTTAAATAACAATAATGTATATTTTTTATT
>WJLK01000046.1 GCA_014728565.1 Candidatus Pacearchaeota archaeon | reverse complement strand
TATATGATAAATATCTGATAGTTCTTTAGCCGAATGCTTTTCTTTTAATCTTGAATCAATGATATACTTAATCTTTTTATTTGTTAATTTAACCATTAATTCGCTTGGATTCTCTAAGCGAACTAATTTTCGGACTCTACACATTCTGAAGTTAAACAAAAAATATTTAAACTAATTTGTTTATATAATTCCAATAATAAATAAAAATCTAGTTATCTTTATTTTTTTCAAATAACAATAATAACAAATTCTATATAAAAATAACATGCCAAGAAAAACAAATAAATCAGGACTTGGTGAAAGAGCAAATGATGCCATTGTAGAAGTTAGTTCAAAACCTGGCAGACAGGTTGAACTAACAGTGCAGATTTTGGAAGAAGGATGCAAAGTTACTGCTAAAACAGGAGAAGTTATTGAAATTAATGGAAATTTGGAATATGTTATTGGAAGAACAGATAGTGCTCTTACAATTCTTGCCTATGATGGAGATAAAACAATCATACTTGGAAGAAGAGCTTTAAATTTAGGAAGAATTAGAGATTTTAATGCTTATCTAGGTTATATAGAAAGAATAACACCTCATAGACATAAAAAATACAACCAATATGCATCTATTTTAAGAGGCGCAGGAATATATCCTAATTAAATCTTTTAAAAAAATTTAAAAACTCTCTTTTTTATTATACTATAAGAAAAGAGGTAGATAAATGATAGACACAGGTTATTTAGTAACAATAGGCATATTTGTGATTTATTACATTGGTGTTTTATTTGGTGAAAGAGAGATTATGCAGGACCCAAGAGATATAATTGAAAAATTCCTTTCTGTTGTTTTGTTATATGCAGGAATATCTCTTATTTATTTTTCAATAACAGGAAATTATCTTTTCAATGACTCTGCTACAACTTATAATATCTATATATTCCTGATTGGTTTTATAGCTGTTTTATGGACAATTCCAAATCTTATGAACAAGTTCACTTTTTTCAGAAATTTTGTAAAAACAAAGCATTTTCATACAGATGACGGAGATGATTTATCAAAACCAAAGAAACTCAGAAAATAATAATTCTGCTAATTAATAAGTTACACTAACTTTTTATTATCTCTCGACATTTTTCTGAAATCTCTTTTTTCTGATTATCAGAAAGCAGTTCATCTAATTTAGGATAGAAATTATTATTTTCAAAATCAACATGCTCCATCAAAATTGTTTTTAATTCCTCCATATCAGAATCTGTAATTTCTTCCTCCATCTGATTAACTATTCTCATTATATCTCCGTGCTCATTCATTAATTCAAAAATATCATCAACATCATCTCTTTTAACAAATGCATTAAAAATAGCTTTTTCTTCAAGAAACATATGTTTTTCTAAAGTCCATTTGAACTTGCTGAATTTTTCCTCAACATCTTTTTTATCTGAAACTGCTTTTTCAAACTCTTTTAATAATTTATCTATTCTCTCATGCTCGCATAACATTAATTTTGAGATTTCTGTCATAATATTAAGTAAAATTCTTTGTTTAAATACTTAATCAAGAACTGTTATTTTTTTAAACTACTGTTTTCAGGCATCATCTCTAAGAACATATGCATCAAAATAAATATCTCTATTATAAGTGGAAATTGGGATATTGGAATTAATATATGTTCTAAGGATTTTAAAGATTTTGATAATACCATGTATGAGATAAGGACTAGATTTTCAAAAATAATAAAAGAATTTCAGGTTGGATCTGTAGTGGATGAATATAAATCAGACTATATGGTTGATTTAATTGAAATTTAATTTTCAATCACATCCATCATCTCTGAAGTAATAAAATAAGTTGGCTTTTTTCCAGAATAAGTTAGATAAAGTTTGTTTTTTGCCCTGCTCATAGCAACATAAAAAAGTCTTTTTTCTTCCTCCTCCCTGTCATAATCCTCTAGTTTTATCATTTCAATAACAGGGTGGTCAGAAGCCTTGCACGGAAAATTCAGTTCATTGCATCCAATGACAAAAACCATCTCTGCTTCTAAACCTTTGATAGAATGAATAGTAGCTACTGTCAAATCCTCTTTTTTTGCAGATATATTGTTATTTTCATCAGTTTTTACAACATGTTTAATATTTTTTTGTTTCATTAAACTGGAGATTTCATTAACCTGCCTGTTTGTTCTTGCAAGAACAAAAATTTCATTTCTGGGAATCTCTGAAGAAATGATTTTATTTAAAACAAATTTATACTCCAATTCTTCATTTTCAAACTTAAGAAGTTTAATCTCTTTATCAGCTTGAAAATTGCTTTCTAAATCAGGAAGTTTCATATCCCTTATAGAAGAATTTATTAAATCAACAATATGCTTATTGCTCCGGTAATTCCTGGTAAGAGTTATTATATCACAATCTTTGTATTTTTCCTGAAATTTTAGGATATATCTTATATCACTTCCTCTCCATCCAAATATTGACTGCCTTGGATCACCAACAACAAAAAGATTTTTTGAATTAAGTAAATCAAGAAGTTCTATCTGCATTGCATTAACATCCTGATATTCATCAACCAGCACATGCTCAAATTCAGGTATCTGGTTATTTTTAAAAAAATTTATTGTATCAACAATCTGATCAGTAAAATCCCTTAATCCCAGGATTTTCATCTGACTGTCAAGATGACGGACTATGTTATAGATCATCTTAGCTGTTTTATATTTCTCAGGTTCTATAAACCCTGAAAAATCTGTTATCTCCTGTTTTTTGACTTTAAAAAAATCAAGAACAGAAAAGCAGTCATTCATAAAAAGATTAGAAAGTTCCTCTTTTGTCTTGTTTTTTCTCTGAGATTTACTGAAATATAAATCCAGCGCATCATCTATTTTCATACCTATTGAATTAAGAGCAGACATGACTGCCATTATCTTGTTTCCATAATTAATAACCCTGACACGTCTGTTATAGATAGTATTCCAGTTCTTTCTTAGAATTTTCTCAGAGAAACTATTAAAAGTCTCAACATTTGTCTTTATCCCAAGACCTGATAGTCTCTCCTCCATTTCCTGTTTTGCCTTTCTTGTGAAGGTTACTGCCAGTATTTTATCAGGATTAACAGACATGTATTTAATTAAAAATTCTATTCTTTTTGTGAGGACAGTTGTTTTTCCGCTTCCTGCTCCTGCAATGCATAATATTTTCTCTGAATCAGAGATAATAGCTTTTTTCTGATTATCATTGTAATTCTTTAAATAAAAATCCAGTTCTCTGAATATCTTTCTGTCATTTTCAGTTATTTTTGTTTCAGGAATATCAAAATTATTCTTTAGTTTTTTCTTGTTTAAAGTTGGATTGAAAATTTCTCTTTTTCCTTTTTCAGTCAATTTCAATATTTTTAAAAACTTATTTGATGGACTTTTTGCTAGCTCTATAAGATTATTGTTTATCAGATTTTCAATAATTCCTCTTATTTTTTCTTCATTATAATCCAGTGAACCAAAATATCTTATAGCATTAAGGTTATTGTTTCTTACTGACCTGTTTTTAATATTTCCTTTTAAAAAATCAACTAACAGATTTTTTCCTACATAAAAAGGCAGTTCACGAACTGCATTTAAAACTTTCACATAGTCTAATTCATTTTTTTTCTGTAATTGCTCACTCTCACCCATTTTATACTTTCATCTCAGAAACAGAATTTAAAAAAGTTTATATTCTGTGAAGTTATTAATGTTTTTCAGGATTTAAAGATTAGTAAGGCAGAGAGATTAAGCAAGCAAAAGAGACATCTTAATATTAAATTCATTCAATAATAAAAAGAATTTAAAAAGAGATGACTCCCAAAACACAAACACAACATAAAGATGCCCAATAAACTAATCATCCCTCTTTTTTATAATAAAAACAGGTTTAAAAATTTTTTTATACTACTGATTCACTCCCTGAACTTCCTGTCAACATAATCCACTAACCTTCTTCCATTCAACTGAACACTGGCAGGACCTGCTCTTACATAAAATTCCTCATCTTTTCCTATCCTAAGATAAACAGGCTTCCTGCTACAGATACAATCAACCTTGAGAATAGTTTTTTCCTCAATAAGGACTGATTCAAAAGAGAGATAAGGAAGATACTCACTTCCAATATGCTCTTTTAAAAGATTCATAAAATGAAGAGCAAATTTGTCATTGTTCTGGAACCTGTCCTTTTCAATTCCAAGTATTCTTCCATCATTATCAACACCTATCAGAAGGGTACCACCTTCTGAATTTAAAAAAGCAACAATTGTCTTTAAAACAGAAAATTCTATTTTTTTATCATGCTCTTTTGTGTGGAGATTGGTTCTCAAAGTTGATTTAAACTCAATCCTCTCACTCTCCCCTGTTTTTATTAATTTTAATATTTCCTCTGGACTGTCTGTTTTTTCAACAAAAAATCTAGGATTTTTTTTCTTAAAACTACTGACCATCCTCATTATTATCTTTGGTCTAAATCCTTTCATATAAGAATATCCAAATCCAGAGGCAATAATAGCGCCTATTGAAACCATTGTCATGCTATACATAGCATAAACATAATCAACAACTGCAGGAGGATTGTTTAAAAATAATTTTAAATAAAATTTCAGTAGTTCAATTCCAAAACCTAAAGTAATTGAAAGACTAAATGAGAATAAGATAATAAGAAATGGATTTAACTTCATCTTGCTATTGTGAAAAATAATCATCATAACAATAAATCCAAAAAATGATATCACAAGTCCAAAAAATATCTGTATTACAAGACCTCTAAAATCTCCAAGAAAAAAAGATACAAGAATAAAAACAAATATCAAGAACTGAAACTCATTTGGTATCCTTACATCAGACCTTTTATGGATAACATGGGGCATTAAAACCAGAACAAGCAAAAGTAGATTAATAAAAAGAATTCTCCACAAATGATAGTAAAATGAATAAATAATTGATATAAAAAGGACAACATAAATTAAAGCTGAAAAAGATACTCTAGCTCTTTCAGAATTACTGCTGATAAACTCACCTATTTTCATTTTAGATTTTGTTTTTGATTGGACTTTTCAAAAAAGTTTAACATAATTTCATTCTATAATTAAATAAAAATCAAGGTTTATATCTTTTTTTAGGATTGAGAATAATATTAAAAACCAGTTACTTTTTTAAATAACATTTTGTTTAATATATAATAAAAATTATTAAGATAATTTTTAACTAAGTGAAAGGAGGAGATTTAACATAAATATGAAAATAAGCTATTTATTGTTTTCAGTATTTGCTCTGTTTCTTGCTCTGGGAATTGTATCTGCACAGCAGGGAAATCAGAGCACTAAAATAACAGCACACAGCAATGACAGTAATCAAAAAATTGGTGGTGATAAAGATGAGTATGGATGTCTAACAGCTGCAGGTTACTCCTGGAATGAGAGTGAAAAGAAATGTGTAAAAGAGTGGGAGACAGGTGATGCACGTTATCAGGAAAAACAAGAGAACCAAACTCAGCAACAGACACAGGAGAGAACAAGAGAAAAATTAAGAGATGGCACCTATGAAAGAGAAGGTGGTAAGCAAATACAAGTTCAAACTAAAGCAAATAACAAGATTCAACTAAAAACAGGTAATTCAGAAGCTGAAACTGATTTAGAAATTGAAAGTGAAACTGAGAATGGAAAAACAAAATTAAAGGCAAAACTCAGCAATGGAAGAAATGCAGAGATAAAAATAATGCCTGATACTGCTTCTGAAAAAGCTCTTGAAAGATTAAGATTAAAAGTCTGCAATGAGAATAATAATTGTTCTATAGAACTAAAAGAGGTTGGAAAACAGGATGATACAAAACCTGCTTATGAAATACAAGCAGAGAGACATTCAAGAATTCTGGGAATTTTCAGAGCAAAGATGCAAGTAAGAGCACAGATAGATGCTGAAAACGGAGAGGTAATAAAAGTAAAGAAACCTTGGTGGGCTTTTTTAGCTGCTGAGCCTGAAGAATAATTTTTGTTTTTTATTTGGATATTTTTTTCTCAGTCTCTGCTATTTTGATTCTTGTCTTAATTACTGAATCAGGATTAAGAGATATTGAATCAATTCCACACTCAACAAGAAACTGTGCAAAATCAGGAAAATCAGAAGGAGCCTGTCCACAAATTCCTATTTTTCTGTTGTTCTTTCTTGCTTTGTTTATAACCTGTTTTACAAATCTTTTAACAGCAAGATTTCTCTCATCATAAATATCACTTACAATTTCAGAATCTCTGTCTAATCCAAGAACCAACTGAGTCAGATCATTGCTTCCAATACTGAATCCATCAAAGATTTTTGCAAATTCATCAGCAAGAATAACATTACTAGGAATCTCACACATCACATAAACCTCTAATCCTTGCTGACCTCTTTTAAGACCATTTTTCTGCATTATTTCAAGAACTTTCTTACCCTCATCAACAGTCCTGCAAAAAGGAATCATTATTTTAACATTTTTTAATCCAAATTCATCTCTGACTTTCTTAAATGCCTTACACTCCAATTCAAATGCTTTTCTATAACCTTCCTTATAATATCTTGATGCGCCTCTCCATCCTATCATAGGATTATCCTCATCAGGTTCATAATCCTTTCCTCCAATCAGACCAGCATATTCATTGGATTTAAAATCACTTGTTCTTACAATAACATCCTTAGGATAAAAAGCAGCAGCAATCATTCCAATACCTTCTGCCAATTTATCAATAAAAAACTGCTCCTTGTTTTTATAACCACCAGTAAGTTTTTCTATTTTATTCTTTAATTCTTTATCTTTAATCTTGCTGAAATTAATAAGTGCATTTGGATGGACCTTTATATAAGAATTAATAATAAACTCCTCTCTTGCAAGTCCAACTCCCTCGTTTGGAATAAAACTCTGCTCAAAGGCGGATTCAGGATTTCCAAGATTCATCATTATTTTTGTCCTAGTTTTTGGAATGACATCTAAATCAAATTTCTTTACTTCGTATTTTAAGATTCCTGAATAAACATGACCTCTCTCACCATCTGCACAACTTACAGTAACATCTTTTTTATTTTTTATTTTAGAAGTTGCATTGTTAGTTCCAACAATGCATGGAATTCCAAGTTCTCTGCTGACTATTGCTGCATGGCAAGTTCTTCCACCCCGATTAGTTACAATAGCAGAGGCAATTTTCATAATAGGTTCCCAGTCAGGGTCAGTCATGTCAGTAATCAGAACCTCTCCTTTTTTGAAATTATGAATATCCTTGACATCCTCTATTATATTTGTTTTTCCAGCCCCTATCTTGTTTCCAACACTATTGCCCTCTACAATGACTTTTCCTTTTTGTTTTAAAACATACTCCTCAAGAACTTTCTTGTCTCTCTGACTCTGAACTGTCTCAGGACGAGCCTGAACAATAAACAATTGCTTTAATTTACCGTCTTTAGCCCACTCAATATCCATTGGTTTTTTATAATGCTCCTCTATTATAACAGCCCATTTTGATAGTTTTAAAACTTCATCATCAGTAATAGAAAATTCATCTCTCTGTTTTTCACTCACTTTGGTGTTTTTAGTTGGTTTTTTCTTGTCATAGACCATCTTTATCTCTTTTTCTCCTAAATCTTTCTGAATTATTGGTTTAAAACCTTTCATAAGAGTTGGTTTGTGAACATAGAATTCATCAGGATTTACTTTTCCCTGAACAATATTCTCTCCTAGACCATAAGAACTAGTTATAAAAACAGCGTCTTTAAAACCAGACTCAGTATCAATTGAGAACATGACTCCTGAACTAGAAAGATCACTTCTCACCATTTTCTGAATTCCAATGCTTAGAGCAATCTTAAAATGGTCAAATCCCTTGTCCTCTCTGTAAGAAATAGCTCTGTTTGTAAATAAAGAAGCAAAACATTTCTTACAGGACTTTAACAACTCTTTCTCTCCCTTGATATTCAGATAAGTTTCCTGCTGACCTGCAAAACTTGCATCAGGAAGATCCTCTGCAGTTGCAGAACTTCTCACAGCAACATCAGTATTTCTTTCATACTCTCTGCATAATTCCTTGTAAGCTTTTGCTATTTCTTCCTCTACCTCTTTTGGTATCTTACTTTTAAGAATAAGATTTCTAATTTTCTGTCCACTTGCCATCAGGCTTCTTGTATTATGAAAATTCAGTTTCTCAAGAATTTTTTTTATCTTGTCCTTGACTCCTGCCTTTTCAATAAAATATTCATAAGCATATGCAGTTACTGCAAAACCATTTGGAACTCTGACTCCTCTGGACTTCAACTGCCTATACATCTCACCAAGACTGGCATTTTTACCTCCAACTAAAGGAACATCATTTATAGACAATTCATCAAATCTTAAAATAAATTTTTTGTTTTTTTCCATCCTCTTTTAATATAAAAAACTCCTCTTGTTTATAAAGTTTCAGGTTTTTTTAAAATTCTATAAATTTTTATACTCTTTTGTCATCTATTAACTATGAACAAAAAGAAGTGGATAATTGCCATAGCATTAATATCAGTTCTTTTAGTTCTATTTCTTGCCTTGGGAATTTACGGAGGATTACTAGCAGAAGATCCAGGAATAACTTGTGATTTTGGAATTGGAAGACTCTGCTGGAAATGGCATAAAAATCTTCTGGGAAAGGCAAGAGACCTGATTGAAGATGCAAGCCTTGATAAAATTGGAGAGAATATTAAAAATTTTATTGAAAATAAAAAATAAATCAACATCATGCTGCAGCAAGCTGTTCTTCATAAGAATCTGAATCACTATCACTTCCTGTTGAATCTGGATGAAAATTTCTCAAATAACAGGGTTGTGAAAATTTTCTTCTTGAAGGAGTTAGTCTTAACATAGGAAATCCCTGTTTTAACTGCAGGTCTGGCCAATTCTTATCTACATACGGAAGTTGCTTAAGCATATCCATATACTGAATCCATTCAGAACTCTCTAATAAATCAAAACCATAAAAATGATAAGAGGCTCCTGAAGAAACAACTATTCCAGGAATATTGATTCTCTTAAGAGTTTCATTAACTCTTTCATCAGGACAAGGCCAGGAATAACTGAACATTTCTTCAAAATCAATCATAGGAATATGTTTTTCTCTATTTCCAGTCTTAACTCCTGATGTAAGACCAATTGCTCTTGTCAGAGGAAGTCCTTTACAAAGTTCGTCTAATCCACTGCTCCTCCAGTTAGCAGGAACTTCAACAACTTTTTTCACTGGAGAGAGCCTTAATTCCTTAGGATCATAGAGATGCCTAACCCAGTGTTTTGGAATAAAAACCGCATAATTATAAGTCTCAGCACCTATACTTCCATGGACCAAATCAACTATTTGCTGAGCTCTTGAATCTGCAGCATTTATTTCAGAATTTTCTGGATCTCTGAGCATTCTAAGAACTTCATCATGATTCTCAAGACTCCATTGTTCAGAATATAAGGATCTTCCTCTAGAAGTTCTGTTTCTTTTTAAAACAATCTTATAACCTAAATTTTCAAATTCCTCTTGTAAAAAAGACATATCTTTTAAAGTATATTCACTAAAAAGAAAAACCAGATTATGATGCGGAAAAATATAACCAAGATGATTCTTAATCTTATAAGATCCTCTTTCCCACCTTCTTATCTCTCTTTCAGACCACCCATCAAGATACTCCCTTATGCTTCCTTTGAATTGTTCTTCCAGATAATAAAAGTCTTTTGACTTAAGAGGAGTTACTACAACCTGCCATTTATAAGAACGTTTACCATTAATAAAACCTCTGACAGGCCTTGATATGCTATCCTTTAATCTTTCTAGTTCTTCTGAATATTCTCCAGGAGATAAACTTCCTTCAACTGCAGTTCCTCTTGAAAAAGAGGGTTCACTTTTCAACATAAACTCAGGAATATTTTAAAGTTTTTAAGCATTTATTTAAAAATACTGAAACTTCAGTAAAATATAAGAACAGAGAATTACTTTCATATAAAGATGAATAAAAAATTAATGAGAACTTATATTGTAATATCTTTGATATTGATCCTGCTTTTAATCATTCTTATAAATTATAGAACACTATCAGAATTAACAGGAGGTTTTTTAGAGGAGCAGATAAGAACATGGGGATATCTGGGAATTATAGTTTTTGTTTTTGTTTTAGAACTTATTCCACAACCATTTTTAAGTGCACTTGTGCCTTTTACAACTGGATTATTATTTAATTTAGACCTACTATATCTAATAATAATAACTGTTTTATTTGGAATAACTGCTAATTATGTTGCTTATTTTATTGGAATTCATTATGGAGATTCAGTAGCAGGATTTTTTGTTAGCAGAAAAAATTATAAAAAATCTCTTAGATGGTTTGATAAATATGGAAAAATATCAATAACACTTTTAGCTTTAACACCTCTTCCCTATTTTCCTGTAATGGGAGGTGTTTTTAAAATGACACCTCGTGAATTTAGTATTTATGCAATTATACCAAGAATCTTTCACTTCATTATATTCATCTACTTAATAGTCTGGGTTATCTAAAAATATTAAAAAAACAAAAACTATTTAAAAAAATGAAATTAAAAAAGCCAAGCATTGAAGTAATATTGATAATAGTTGTTCTTCTGGCATTAACTATTTTTATTCTTGTAAATTTTAAGATGTTAAATAAAAAGATAGGTTGTCTAAGAGAAGAAAGAGTTGCATGTAAAGAACTGGATCCAGGAGATGAATGTAATTTTTCATTAAGAGGTGAAGAAATAAAAGGTATTTGCAAAGAACCTCAGAGAGGTGAATTAGTTTGTAGATCTGAAAACTTCTTTAAAAGAGGCAAGAATTAGGTTAATTTTTATAACTCAAAATCATTTAATATACTCCTCCCTAAACATTCTTATAATTAGCAAGGAATAAGATATCAAAAGAGGTCCTACAAAAATCCCAATTAATCCAAAAACAGGAACACCTACAAAAATCCCAATAAGTGTTATCAAAGGATGGATTCTTGAAATCTTGTCTCCTAAATAAGGTCTTATCAAATTATCTATATTACTTAAAAATATGCCAAGAATAAGAATACCAGTTCCTGCGATATAATCTCTCTGAAAAAACTGAATTAGTGAGGCAGGAACCCATATAATAGGAGGACCTATTATTGGCAAAAAAGATAAAATAGCAGCAATAAATCCCCATAAAAAAGCTCCTTTTATATCAAATATTAAAAATGCAATTGTCAGAAGCCCTCCCTGAACTATTGCAATAATTCCTCCTACTAAAACAGTTCCATAAGAAATATCTTTTAAATTTTTAATAAGTTTTTTAGTGTTTTTCTTATTAAAAGGTATGAATTTTTGCACTTTATCAAGCAAAGGACTTTTAACCAACATAAAATATAACAAAAAAAGAGCTATAAACAGATTTATTATAAAAACTCCTACATTAGTTGCAATATCTAAAAATAAAGAAGCTGCAGAATTTGTTAAACTGTTAATCTGTCTAGATAAAAAAACCTCATTTAAATGTGGAGATACTCTTGTTAGAAACTCACTGGAACTGATTATCATGCTCTCTATTAGAAGAGGATTCCTAAGAAAATTAAATATCTGATTGCCTATTATAAACAAAACAAATAATAGTGGAATGATTATAACAAAAAAAGATATCAAGACAGTTATAGTTGCAGCAATTTTTTTATTTATTTTTTTATTCACCAGGAATTTATAGACAGGAAGTAAGATAACATACAATAAAAGAGCACCAAAAAAACCATTACTAAACTTGTAAACAACATATAATAAAAACAAGGAGAGTATTATTACAAGTATTATTGCAGAATACTGTCTGAATTTTTTTTCCTTCATTTTTTATTAAATTTTCTAATCATAAACATCTCCCTAATAATGATAACTGAACTAATAATAATCAATACCCATGCGAATAATGATGAAAAATTAATCAGAATTATTCCTACCAGGAATAGAAATATTCCAACTAAAAGCATAATCACTGAATTATCTTTCTTCTTGCTTACTTTTCTAGATTTTTTCATATTCACAACATATTTTTATTTTGGAAAATCCTCTAGTAGAAAATACAAATAGAATTAAATTTTTTTTACCTCTTTTCATAACAAGTTAAAAGGATTTCAATATATAAAGTTTATGTTGTGAGAAACACTTGTACTCTTCATAGACCTATATTTCAGGACTCTACATGAATATTAACCTTTTAGTAAGAATTACTCTTTAATTGATATACTCTTAATTTCAATCCAGTTTTCTCGGTAGGAGCGTGTCTAAAAAATAATTCTTTAAAGGAGGTTCACCTCATTTAACTAAGTAAAGAGGAGGTGAACACAATGAAATCTAATCTAATTCCGAGATGGAATCCGATT
>WJLK01000045.1 GCA_014728565.1 Candidatus Pacearchaeota archaeon | reverse complement strand
GTTTATAAATTTTACTATGTTAGTCTGAAGAAATTAATTATAACGCCTGCGCCGGTCCATGAATGATTTCGTTCATTCATTCAGGTGAATAATTATTAATTTAGGATAAAATATCTCTAATTCTTCTCTTAGCATTTTCTTGATTAAGATTCGATAATTCTCCCAACAACCCAATTTCTCCTATACAAAATAAAGAATAAGCAGTTTTCAAGCTATCTTCATTAGGTCTTTTAGAAAGATAATTATGAACTCTTTGATCTGTTCCAGTTTTTAATCTTAAAAAAAACATAGCTCCTAAATCTGCTATAAGTTCAATAAAATCCTCATCTCTAATCTCTATATATCTTTCTTTGCCTACTCTATAATATAATTCCCTACTAAAAGGATGTAATCTATGTGCAGATTCATGATAGGTGATATCAAATAAATCATTCGGATCTTCATCTCCTTGAATATCATTTAAATGAATTACATCAGGATTAAAATCCATACCCCCTGAAAAAATTAGTGGTGTAACCTCAACTGTAGCATATCCTGGATGTTCTTTAATTCTAAAATGGGATACATACAATCCACAAATTCTTTATGAGCTCTACGTCCAATATCCAATATCGCTGATTCTTCAAGTTTGCCAATTTAGTGTATTTAATAACTTAGTTTATAAGAATTATTATGACCAAAAATGTTCTCCCAAAAAAGGGAACAAAAAAGTTCGACGCCCTTGCCAGATTCGAACTTTTTGGTGTCAATGCACCGCATAGGGGTGGTGGGGTGATGGCACAACCTCCAACCAGGGATTTGACCAAATTACGCATGAATGCCCCAACAGGATTAGGGAGGTATAGAAATATTATAAAATTACTATGTTTCCCTTGTCAGCATCTACCTCTACATTATCTCCATTCTTTAATATTTCTGTTGCAAATTTAGTACCAATTATACAAGGTTTATTTAATTCTCTTGCTACAATTGCAGCATGACTTGTTAATCCTCCTTCATCAGTGATTATTGCAGAAGCTTTTTTCATTGCTGTAATATAATCTGGACTTGTCATTGAAGTTACAAGAATTTCACCTTTTTGTAATGTTTTAATCTGATTTTTATTTAAGATCAATCTTATTTTTCCTTTAACTTTCCCCTTACATGCAATTTGTCCTTTGATACTTTTAGTTCCTTTTACATTTACCTTTTTAATACAT
The DNA here is from genome assembly GCA_014728565.1 of Candidatus Pacearchaeota archaeon. GTDB lineage: Archaea > Nanobdellota > Nanobdellia > Pacearchaeales > GW2011-AR1 > ARS1285. The sequence continues at coordinate 4,141 of WJLK01000045.1, read as the reverse complement.
AATCTTTCTTTTTCTAAATCATCATCAAGAGTTTCATATTTGCATAATTTTCCATTAATAAGTGTATATCCATCTAATCTTTTTTTAATCTCAATTATCTCTTTATTATTTAATTTCCTTTTATCCAATAAAAAAACCTCTTCAGGTTTTAATACAGAAACAATCTCTTTATATTCAGGATAATATTTATTAATAAAATTAGTAAAAATTCTATCACCATCATCTGAAAATTCCTGTGTATCTTCTCTCATTTTAAGTGCCTGATTTCTATGTTTTTTAGATAAACTAGAAATATTTGGTGTAACCATAGAGACAGCCATAGGAGACCACCATTTAATCCAGGACTTATAAAATTTTTTAAGTTCACTAATATTTTTTATCTCTTTTTTGCCTTCAATATATGGAAAAATATCTTTCCAATATTCATAAAAAACTTTTTCTACTTTTTCTAAATATCCTTTTTCAAAGTTTATTTTATTCTCAATAACCTTATTTACAGAATCCAGTTCTTTCTTATCATAATAAACAGATATTTTAGGGTCATTTGGTTTTCGTGTAAATATTAAGTTTTTAATATCTAGGGCTAATTCGCCAATATCCTTAAGATTACTTTCGGTCCAAACATAACAATAAAATAAAGAATGTTCTCGTGAATAGGTTTTTTCAATCTGGGTATCAGTTCTTTCTAATTTTATATTATATTTTTTTTCAATATCTCTAAAGTCATTATCAGTGAAAATTTGATTCTTAGTGTAAGTATATCTGTTATCCCTTTTAATAAGTTCATCTATAGAAGGTATTTTACCTGATTTAATTTCTTTTATGGTTAGAACATGAATAAAATCTTTAATCTTAGGATATATTTCTACTAATGATTTCCTTGTGACTGCATCTGTTCCTCCTGCTAACACCTCTGTATCATCCCTTAGTTTCAATATTCCTTCAACTTTTTCCTTATCAAGTTCTTTGTCATCATACATACGACAAACCCACCATAATGCTTCTACCCAAGGATATACTTCTTCGAACTTTTTAATAAAATCTAAAAGTTCCTTTTTTTGTAATGATTCAGGATTTTTACATAATGGAAGAATTTCATTTAAACCTTTTCTAACTTTATCTTCAAGAATTTTTAAAAAATTAGAATCTTTGTTTATTGCTTCTTTGATATGGTTTCTAATCCATTTGACTCCTTTATCATCATAATAACTTTTTACAGTTCCATCTTCTCTGACAAATACTATATATGGTAAAAATGGCTGTTGTTCTTTACTCCAAGGTCTTTTAGCAAATGCTTCTCCACTATACCAAACTTCAATCATGGCAAGAGTATAATCTCTTGTGAATTCTTTTTTGTATATTGGCATTAATGTCTCATTCTGTTTAGCTTCAAGTATTCTAATAATTCCATTGTCAGCATCAACTTCAATTAAATCTCCATTTTTCAGGACTTGTGTAGCAAATTTAGTCCCAATAACACATGGTTTTTTTAATTCTCTTGCAACAATAGCTGCATGACATGTAACACCCCCTTCATCAGTAATAAATGCACTTGCTTTTTTCATTGCAGGTAAGAAATCAGGTGTGGTCATTGTTGAAACTAGTATCTCATCATTTTTTAATTTTGGAATTTCTTCTTTTCTTTTTACAATATGTACTTTCCCCTTAACATAACCTTCATATGCTCTTTGCCCCTGTAAAAACTCCATTTTATCTGGCGGATTTTCTATAACAAATTTGTAGTTGTTATTTTTTGAAGAATATTCAGAAATTGATTCTATTTTGAAATAATCTTCTCCTAAAAAAACCATATTTTTTTCTCTTTTTTTTAGCTCATCTATTGATGGTGGATTTTTAATTTCAGATTTAAGGATTGCATTTTCATATCCTTTTAATTTAGGATAAAATTTAATCAGAGCTGAACGTAAAACTTTATCCCCCTTATCCCAAAGTTCATCTTTATCTCGAATTCTGATTGCTTTTTCATAAACCTCTTTGGGGGTTGTATCTATGAGTGCAGTGAAATACATATAATGAAATTCAGGCATAATATCAAAAAGAAGTTCTACATAACTTGTTAATTCTCTAAGAGTCTTTATATCCTTCCCCCAAAATTTCTCAATTTTTTTTAACTTTCTTTCATATGCATCAAGTATTTTAATTCCGAATTCTGGATTATTTTTATTCTTATCTAATATTGTATTGATAATCCATTCAGCAGATTTTTGATTTTCCCATATCTCAATTACACTATCATTTAAGTAATGGACTATAGGGAATCCATAAGGATTATCTTCATTTGTAGCAAATTTGGCTGCATCAATAAAACCAATCAGACCTGATTGTTGGATGATTGTTGTAGTGTCTCTTGTCCAATTTTTCTTAAAAATGAGTTTCTCTTTATTAATTCCTGTTAACGTCGTAATAGGTCTACTTTGTGTAATATAGAACTTACCTTTTTCTTTAGCCCACTCAATGTCAACAGGAAAGCCATAATGATTTTCAATCTTTACAATTAAATTAGAAAGTTCGTGAATTTCTTTTTCAGATAAAACTTGTTGATTTCCTTTATCACCTAATTCTTTCCATTCATTTCCGCCGTCCTTAGCTCTAAACAATCCTTTTGATTGTTCATTAACATTTATATCAATAATATGCCAGTCTTGTTTATCAACAACATAACTGTCTGGTGTAATTTGTCCTGAAACTATTGCTTCTCCTAGTCCTAATCCTGCTTCAATAATCAGCTGATTTGGGTCTTCTGTAACTGGATGAACAGAGAAGGCTATTCCAGATTCTTCACTATTAACCATTTTTTGAACAACTACTGCAACAGAAATATCAGTTTTATGAAGTTCTTTTTCAAATCTATAAAAAATTGCTCTTGGAGTAAACAAAGAAGCCCAACACTTTTTTACACTCTCTGATAAATTATCTTTTGTAACATTCAAATATGTGTTTAACTGACCTGCCCATGCAGCAGAAGCTGAATCTTCAGATGTTGCAGAACTTCTAACTGCAACAAATTTTGAATTTAATTTATCAAAAGATTTTGTGATAACATCTACTATCTCTTTTGGCATATCTGCATCAATAATCAATGCCTGAATTTTCTCAGATGCTTCTTCAACAGTATGCACTTTTTCATGATTAACAGTATCAAGAATTGCATCAATTTCAATATTCAAGTCTGTTTCTTTAATAAATTCATCAAAGGCTGTTGAGAGAACAACAAAGCCATCTGGAACAGAGATTTTAGCTTGAGTCATCTCACCAAGAGAAGCTCCCTTTCCTCCAGCTAAAGCTACATCATTCTTATTTATCTTATTAAATGCTCTTACTAATTCCATATAGATGATTGTAAAATGAGATATATAATTTTAACTGTTTGCTAAACAATCCCTCTTAATCTGCCCCATTTGAATATCTAACCTGTATAAAATATCTTAAGTGTCTAATGCCCCAACAGGATTACGACAATTTTAGTACACTTTTTAGGGCGTAATTTAAAGAAAGTGTTCTTTTTTAATAAGAATCTTTTCTTTACAGGCTTTCCATAGATGATTAGATAAAGAAAATGCTGATTTCCTTTTTTTATCAGTAAAATATGCTAGAATTGCATTTATCCCATCTTCTTTCAGATCTTTAAGAATTGGAACAAAATCAGTATCAGAAGTTAATAAGATTATATCATCTATGTTCTCCTTTTTAGGTATTCTTGATAAATCCATTGTTAATAAAGTATCAACACCTTTTTGTTGAAAAGTATTATCAATCTTCTGGCATCTTCCTTCTTTTACAATAACTCCTACTTTTTTCAGTTTTGAGATAAACTTGTCATATCTAGCTTTTCTTTTGTTTTCTTCAGGTGTTGGTTTTGGACTTTGATAAGGGGGTGCTGTATAAAAGTATATTTTTTTACAAACAAGTCCTTTAGATTTTGCTAAATTCTCAGCAAATTTTTCAATTTTATATCTTAAAGGCCTACCTCTTCCAAAATGTTAAATAAAAGAAAGATATCCTGCATCAATAAATATAATAGTAGATTTCATATTAAAAAGCATCAGGCAACCACATGGATCACCTGGGATTATGTTAATAATATTAAGAATAATAGGTATATAAGATTATTGGTTCTAAT
>WJLK01000044.1 GCA_014728565.1 Candidatus Pacearchaeota archaeon | reverse complement strand
TATATGATAAATATCTGATAGTTCTTTAGCCGAATGCTTTTCTTTTAATCTTGAATCAATGATATACTTAATCTTTTTATTTGTTAATTTAACCATTAATTCGCTTGGATTCTCTAAGCGAACTAATTTTCGGACTCTACAGTTAACTTAAACCAAGAAAACCCATTATTAAAGATATGGCAAATCCAATAACTCCTACTAAAAGCAAGCCAATTGCAGATACTTTTGCAATTGTTGTGAATTCATCCTTGCCTGGTTTTCTAAGTAGATGCCAGACTCTTGTGCATTTTTTAAAAAAAGATTTGAAATTGAACATGATAATATTGAGAGAAAAGGGTTTTTAAAATTTTGTGAAATTTAAATGGCTCTCACAATTTATTGAGAATACAGAACATCTTCATACATTCCCTGTACTCTTAAAGAGTTATGAACATCTAATCCTTCTTGAGTTGCCCATGCAAAACCATTTTCTTCAGAAACAAGACCTGCACTTTCTAAATTTTTGTAAGCTGTAAATTTCCTGGGATCTTCAGAAAGTTCGTCAATTCTTACAGGGTCGTTGTCTTGATAATGTCCTCTTGCAATCTCATCAAAAACAGCATAAAGAAGATCTCTTTTTTCAGGAGAAGGAGTTAAATGAGTTGTAGAAAAAATAACTCTATCAAATAATCTTTCAGTTCCAGTCCTGCTGTCTTCATCCATAGAAATCTGATTTATCAGTAGTATTTAAATATTTTTATAATACATTAAATCACTCTAGAAATTCAATTCCAAGTTCATCTTCCATTTCCAGTTGTTTCTGGATTTCTGAAGGAAGCTCTCCTCCCATTATCTGAGCACTTTTTACTCCTGTTATAATAATCATAACTCTCATTGATTTTTCCATTTCAGGGCTTATCTGAGCACCCCAGATTAGCTTTGCATCAGAACTTAATCTCTCTCCTACTGTTGCTATTATCTCTCTGGCTTCATCCAGGCTCATATCATTTCCTCCCACTATATTGACTAAAGCTCCTGTTGCATTTGATATATCAACATCAAGTAGAGGATTGGTTATAGCTTTATCAACAGCTTCTTTTGCTCTGTTAGCAGAGTCTGCTTCTCCCATTCCCATTAAAGAAACACCGCCATTTAGCATAACTGCTTTAATATCTGCAAAATCAAGATTTACTAATCCTGATCTTGTTACTAACTCTGTAACTCCTTTTACTGCATTTGTAAGAATCTCATCTGCTACTTTAAATGCAGTTTGTAAAGGTAATTCAGGTGCAATTTCCAGTAGTTTGTCATTTGGAATAACAATCAGGGTATCTACAATTGACTCCATTCTCTCTAATCCATACTCTGCATTTTCTATTCTTTTTCTTCCCTCAATTGTAAAAGGCAGGGTAACAACTCCTATTGTTAGTGCTCCTTGTTTTTTTGCTAATTCTGCAATAACAGGAGCACCACCTGTTCCAGTTCCTCCTCCTAAACCACAGGTAATAAAAACCATGTCAGATCCTGAAAGAGATTTCTTAATGTCTTGTTCTGATTCATGAGCAGCTTCTTCGCCAGTTTTAGGATTACTTCCAGCTCCTAATCCCATGGTTAATTCCTTGCCTATAAGAATTTTATTGTCAGCATTTGCATATAGGAGATCCTGAGCATCAGTATTAACTGCAACAAACTCTCCTCCTTTAATTCCAATTTCTTTCATTCTGCTTATTGTATTTCCTCCTCCTCCTCCAACACCAAATACCTTGACTTTAGACTGTTGTTTTTTTAAGAGTTCTTCTAACTCCCTGTCAATCTCTGCTAATTGCGGGCTTTTATCCACTGTTCTACTAGAATCAGATGTTGTAGTCGAGGGCACAGGTCTATTAAAAGAAATTCCAGGGTCTCCTCTTTGAAAATCATCCTCCATGTCTAAAAAAAACTAAAATCTCTATTTAAATATTATTGCATTTTTATTATTGTTTTTATATTTCATATATAACAGAAATTAGCAATTCTTTTAAAATAAAATTTAATAAATCATTCATGGTTATTATTACTTGAAGATGTCTTAACCTCTGATGAAGAATTAATAGGAATCTGTTCAGGAACAGAGGTTGCAATTTCCGATCCCCGAAAAATGAGCATAAAGATTTTTAGTGGAAGAGAAGAAACTTCTGAATCAGTTATTAGAAAAGCTAGGATAGAATTATTGAGATTGTATGAAGGTATAGAATTTTATCTGCATATTCCTGGAAATCCTGAGAGTATTGTTATATTTGATGAATTCTTCTGCATAGTTTATTATAATATCTATTCAAAAGCAGGATAAAAAAGAAGATTAATTTTTATTTTCTGCTTTCTTATCTTCTTTAGATTCCTCAGCAAAATCAATTTCAAAACCTAAAATTTCCTGGAATTTTTCTTTAAACATCCCTATAACAGGTTTTAGTTTTTTGTCTTTAAACATAACTTTTTTATTTTTAATGGAGAATTCAAATCTCTGCCTAAAAAAGAAGTCCTGTAATGAGTTTATCTTTTCATTATCATCAGTTATTTTTCTCTTCACTTTAAATTCATAATCTATCTCTTTTCCAGCTAGAGGATTGTTAAAATCCACAATAACTCTTCCTCCTGAAACAGAGAGTATTTTTGCCAGATTATTGTCCAGCTCAACTGTCATTCCTGCAACAGGATTCATATTTTTTTCTTTAAAAATTCTTATAGATAAGGTTTTAATTAAATCAGGGTTTCTTGAGCCAAAAGCTTTATCAGGAGTCAGATGAATATTATATGATTTTCCTATTTCTTTTCCTTCCAGGGATTTATCAAAACCTTTTAAAAGCATTTTATTTCCAGCTGAAACAACAACAGGTTTTACATCCTGATTTTCAATACCTATTTCCTTAGCTTCCTTAGGATCTGTAGTATCAAAGATTTTATCATCATATTTTCCTTTAAATTCTATCTCAATAAAATCTCCTTTCTTAACAGTTTCCATGATTTATTCTGTAAAAGATAGTTTAAAAATCTATGGAAAATTATTCTATAAAAGTTATAATTCTTTATATTAATGTTTTTAACCTGCTGTTTCATTTTACTTGATGTACAATCCATCAAGTCCTGAGGAGATAAGAAAAAAATTAAGATTCAGGGGAAGATATGATTTCTGTCTTGCTATTCCAGATCCAAAAGAATCTTCAAATCCTGATACTAGGAGGAGATTTTATAGTAGTATTGAAACAGCACTAGAAGGTATTGGAAATGGAAAACTATTTGTTCCTCACAGAAATTCTGGAAGAAGAAGCTCAGAAAAATTGAGTGAAGTTTTATGTGGAGTTGTTGTTCCTGAATCAAAACTTGTTTTTTGTCTTTATCCTGTTTACTCTGATATGCCAGGTAAAATGGTTCAGAAAGCTTATTCATGCAATATTCCTGTTCTTTTTCTTACTCCGGAAGGTTTTCCAGCAAAAGCAAATCATCGTGATAGAGATGATTCTGCTGAAATAAAAAGAGTCTCAAATAGATTAAGACATTATGAAGAAATTCTAGGAAAAAGTGAGTTAGAAATTAGAGAAATGCTTCATGAAGAGTATCTAGATGGTGGTGAAATATATGTTCCTATGTTAAGAGGTAAATATGATGTGCTTGAATTTGATCCTAAAGATCTTGATAGACTAACAGAGGATTTAAGAGGATATTTATTAATAAACTATGAAAGATTTTTTGGTTCTGAACTTCCTGAAGAACTTGCTCAGGAACTACTGAGTTTGAGATTGTTAACTAGGCAATCCTCTTCAGGAGAGATGAGAGGTAAAAAGAAAAAAAGATAGACTCAGTGTGTTATCCACTGACATATGTCGTAAGCTAGAATAGCTTATAAAACGCATGATATATTTCTGAAGGAGTTCTTTT